>DASWGO010000199.1:0-4126 GCA_036393695.1 Thermoplasmata archaeon | reverse complement strand
GTCGGAGGGTTCACCCAAACCCCTAAGTGGTGTCGCTCATCTCCTGGCGGCGGGCGGGAGGCGTCATGCGGTTCCTCCGAAAAGGCAAGGTGAAGGAGGTCTACGAGGTCTCCGAGGACGAACTCGAGTTCGTCTTCACGGACCAGATCAGCGTGTTCGACAAAGTGATTCCGACGCTCATTCCATACAAGGGAGAAACGCTTTGCCGCACGTCGGCCCACTGGTTCAGGGTCGTCCAGGCTATCGGCGTCCGCACGCACTTTCTGAAGGTCATCGACGGAAACCGGATGCGGGTCCGCCGCGTCCAGGTCATCCCGGAGTACAATCGCATCACGCCGTCCACCCGCGACTTCCTGATCCCGCTCGAGGTCATCGCCCGATACTACGTGGCCGGTTCGTTCCACGATCGGATCCAAGCGGGAAAAATCCGACCGGAGTCGGTCGGGTTTCCCCGCGGTGATGCGCCGAAGTACGGAGAACCGCTGCCGCGGCCGTTCGTCGAGGTGACGACGAAGTTGGAGAAAGTGGATCGCGAGCTCACGGAACACGAAGCGCTGGAGATCTCGAAGCTGAGTCGTGTGGAGTTCGACGATCTCGTGCGGACGGTCCTCCAGATAGATGAACGACTCAACACGGACGTCCGGAAACGTGGCTTGATCCATGTGGATGGCAAGAAGGAGTTCGCGATGGACAACGAACGGCGCCTGATGCTTGTGGACACGTTCGGCACCGCGGATGAGGACCGATTCTGGGATCTCGAGGCGTACGAGAAGAGGCAGCAGATCGAACTGAGCAAGGAATTCGTCCGTCAGTATTACCGCAAAATCGGGTACCACCAGACCCTCATGGACGCCCGCGCGGCCGGCAAACCGGAGCCCGACATTCCGCCTCTTCCTGCCGATGTGGCGAAGCAGGCGAGCGAGCTGTATGTCGGCCTCTTCGAGCGTCTCACCGGAGAGAAGTTCCGCTAGGATGCATTTTGGGAAAACACGGAACAAAGTCTTTTAGTGAAAGCGGTGATACATCACGCGGTCGGGGTCTCCAGCATGGAGCTAAGTGTCTACGTCGACGGCAAGTTTTACCCGCAGTCCGAGGCGAAGGTCAGCGTCTTCGACCATGGCCTCCTCTACGGGGACGGCGTCTTCGAAGGGATCCGTGCCTACAACGGCCGAGTCTTCAAGCTGGACCGCCACCTCGACCGGCTGTATCACTCGGCCAAAGCCATCGACCTGAAGATCCCCCACACGAAGGAGGAGATGGCAAACATCATCCTCGAGACGTGCCGGCGGAACGAGATCCGCGAAGGATACATCCGGCCCGTGATCACGAGGGGCAAGGGGGATCTCGGACTCGATCCGCGGAAGTGCAAGAGCGGACCGAGCGTGGTTGTGATTGCGCAGCCGGGCATCTCTCTGTACGGCAAGGTGTACGAGCGGGGCTTGAAAGTGGTGACCTCGTCGTATCGTCGCGTGCCGCCCCAGAGCCTGAGCCCCTCGATCAAGTCGCTGAATTACCTGAACAACATCATGGCCCGCGTCGAGGCGAACCAGTACGGCGCGGACGAGGCCTTGATGCTCGACATCCACGGGTACGTGTCCGAGGCCACTGCGGAGAACTTCTTCATCGTCCGCAACTCGACGATCGTCACCCCTTGGACCTCCACGAACCTCCCCGGGGTCACGCGGGAGACCGTCCTCGAGATCGTCCCGCAGCTCGGCTTGAAGGCGGAGGAACGGCTCTTCACCCTGTACGACGTCTGGTCCTCGGACGAGGCGTTCATCAGCGGGACCGCCGCGGAGATCGGGCCGGTCGTCGAACTGGACGGCCGGATCATCGGAGATGGCAAGCCCGGACCGACGACGAAGAAGATCATGAAGGCGTTCCGGGACCTCGTGATGACGACGGGTACGCCGATCGAGACGGCTCACGTGCTATCACAAAAGATATAGGTCGTCCACCCATCGGCGGCTCCGGTCCGTGTGAAGTTCTTCGAATACAAAGCGAAGGAGATCTTCGCCCGCTATGGCATCCCCGTTCCGCGGGGGGCCATCGCATCGAGACCGGATGGCATCCTCGATCCGCCGCTCCCCTGCATGGTCAAGGCACAGGTCCTCGTCGGCGGACGCGGAAAGGCCGGCGGAATCAAGCCCGCGGAGTCGCTGGACGAAGCCCGCTCGGTCGCCGGGCAGATCCTCGGCATGGACATCCACGGCTATCGTGTGAAAGAGGTGTACCTCGAGGAGCGGCTGGACATCGGACGGGAGCTCTACCTCGGCCTCACCATCGATCGATCGACCCGGGAGCCGCTCCTCATGGCGAGCGCGAAGGGCGGGATCGATATCGAGGCGGTCCCGCACGACCAGATCTACATGGAGCGCATCCCGGCGGTGGTCGGGATCCAACCGTACGTCCTCCGGAGTCTACTGAAACAGCTAGGGCTTCCCAAAGAAATCGGAGACCAGTTCGCATCCGTCGTCCGGAACGCCTATGACTTGTTCCGGAAGGAAGATGCGGAACTCGTCGAGATCAATCCGCTCGTCGTCACGAAGGGCGGACGCGTGGTCGCGGGAGACGCCAAGCTCGTCATCGACGACAACGCGGAGTATCGTCATCCGGAATACGCGAACTTGGACCAGGACCGGACCCCCCTCGAGCAAGAGGCCCACGACAAGGGAATCACGTTCATCCAACTCGACGGGGACATCGGCGTCATCGCGAACGGCGCGGGGCTCACGATGGCGACGCTGGATATCCTGCGCTTGAAGGGCGGAAAGGGCGGGACGTTCCTGGACCTCGGGGGGACGGACGACCCGGCGAAAGTCAAGCAGGCATTCGAGCTCCTGATCAAGGCGAATCCTTCGGTCATCTTGTTGAACATCTTCGGCGGGATCACGAAAGCGGACACCGTCGCCATCGGCGTGGAGAAAGCGATCGAGGAAATGCACGCGAAGATCCCGGTCGTCGCCCGGATCAAGGGCGTTAACGAGGCCGCCGCGAAGGAAATCCTTCGGGCGATCGGGATGTACCCCGCCGAGACGTTGGAGGAGGCGGCCGAACTCGCGGTCAGGGTAAGGTCCGGAGGCGCGTGACCTGGCGGTCCTCTTGACGAAGAAGAGCCGGGTCCTCGTCCAGGGGATTACGGGCCACCAAGGACAGTTCCACACGCGAGCGATGCTCGACTTCGGCACGAAGGTCGTCGCGGGCGTGACCCCGGGCAAGGGGGGAACGAAAGTCGAGGGCGTCCCCGTATTCGATGGGGTCCGCGAGGCAGTGCTCCGGAGAAAGGCGAACGCATCGATCGTCTTCGTCCCCGCGCCTTACGCGAAGGATGCCGCAATCGAATCGATCGAAGCGGGCATCAAACTCGTCGCAATCATTACGGAGCGAATTCCGTTCCATGATTGCCTCGACCTTGTACCGTATGCGCGCAGTCGAGGCTGTTCCATCATCGGACCGAACTGTCCCGGAATCGCGTCGCCCGGCCAGGCAAAGATGGGCATCATGCCGAACCACATCTTCAAAGCCGGGGATGCCGGAGTGATTTCGCGGAGCGGGACACTCACGTACGAGATTGTGAATGCGATGACGCAAGCCGGGGTCGGACAGTCGACTTGCATCGGGATCGGCGGGGACCCGGTGATCGGGACGAACATGGTCGAGGCCCTCGCGATGTTTCAGAAGGACCGCGCGACGAAGCGCATCGTCGTCGTCGGCGAAATTGGCGGCACCGCCGAGGAAGAAGCCGCGGCATTCATCACGAAGAAGGTCACAAAGCCCGTCGTTGCCTACGTGGCCGGACGCACCGCGCCGCCCGGGAAGCGCATGGGCCACGCCGGAGCGATTATCCAAGCCGGCAAAGGCACCGCCGAATCGAAGGTGAACGCGTTCGCCGCCGCGGGCGTCCCCGTTGCAGATTACCCCGACGACGTCGTGAAACTCCTCGCGTCGACGTGACCTCACGGCAAATCGAATGGAGTCCGGGTTTCGCTTGGAGCGAAGTATAGTTCGACGAAACCGCAGAGGCTGCACACATAGGCTAGGAGGCGTTGAGGATGAAACGCGGGGTAGGGGCCGATGTCAATCATTGCCCGCCAATCCGATGGCGGAATGAACCGCTCGACGCGAA
>DASWGO010000198.1:0-10225 GCA_036393695.1 Thermoplasmata archaeon | reverse complement strand
ACCAATCCCGATGGGTGTTGTTCGAAGGCGCGAGCACATCGCCATGTCGTTCCCGCCATCGGTTGTACGCCTCGGTGTCTCGACGGTCGACGATGGCCAGTCTCGTTTCGTCGTCGCGGGAGCTGATTACCTCGGGCATGTGACCGAGTTCTCCCAGCACGTGCTGGATGTCCCGCATCAGCACGGCCAATCGGGAGGGCACCTCCGTGAGCCACGACTCCAGCCGCTTGTCGCTGGACTTCACACTCTTGAAAATGCCCGTCGTGGCGGGGCCTGTCACGTTGAAGAGCTTCTGGAGCAGCCGCTCCCGAAGGGCGGCCTCATTGTTGAACGTCCCGACGCCATGGTAGTACCGGTAGAGGTTCGAGGCGACTTGGTCGGGTGCGCTGTCCAGGAGTCGGTGGAGTCCGCCGACCGCCAGGAACCGATCCCATGCGTCCACGGCGAATGCATCCACGGAAGAGGCCCACGTGCGGAGCGAATCCAGGTTCGGCTCCGAGTTGACCCCCTGACGAACGAGCACCATCCGACGGTCGAGGCTCTCGAGATGCTGCGACAGTTCTTGATGCAGTTCCCAGAGGGCGAAGCCAAAATGCCTTCGGACCTCGGCGCGGCGCAGGGCTTGCTGGACGGTCTGTGTGAGGAAGACGACCTCCATCGCGACCGCGGTCGGAAGGATCAGTTCTACGGGAACGGCGGCCGCGCGCGACAGGGAGTAGGCAATCGGCGGCACGACGATGACGGCCATGATGAGCCATAACGGTAGACCGAGTACGCTCCCCCGCATACCGCGAACCGATTCCTTGATGTGCCTTTAACCTTCCGGGCCCCACCTTCGCGCCGTTGACAAAAAGTGGACCATATCGGCCAAGGGTGTCGGATTTGACACAACACGAACGACGCGCGGGAAGCATCTCGTTCGGCGATTCTTCGACGGTGCCGTTTGCGAAGCCGGCGAAGATGCAGCGCCGCTCACGATCGCGTTTCTATTGTTGATAATCGCCTTCGAAAATTAGTCTTTGATAATCTAACTCGATAACCGGCCCTCCATTGTATTTATGGACTCTCCGTTTTCCCGCCGGTTGCTGATAACAAAGGGATGCTCCACATGGACGCCGCGGAAACCGAACAAGATGCGGTCGATCAGGTTTTCGATGTCCGGATGAAACGGGCCGTCGCCGTCCTCCAGGCGTTGCTCGCTTACTACCGCGTCAAGAAGGTCCCACCGATTGCGACCAGGGAGCGAATCGAACTTGAGGACGCGGCTCTGGCCGTGGCGATGGGCGAGTTTTGCCTCGCGGATGTCGCGCTTCGATTGGACTCTCTGCGGTATGACCACACGCCGGAGGGGGAACCGTTGACCGACGAAGACGGCTTCCCGGCGGAGTAATCGCCTTCCGCCCGAAGCCGATTGTCGGCGGACCTAAACAGTCATCCGCCAACGTTCGTATCCCGCGGCGAGCGTTGCAACCATGGAACCGGTCGAAGGCTACGCCAAGGTTCTCGGCTTCAAGATCTTCTATCGCACCTACGGAACGCCCACAAAAGGGACCGTGCTCTGCCTTCACGGCGGACCGGGGATGTCGCACGACTATCTTCTGTCACTCGAAGACCTCGTCCAATTCGGCTATCGGGTCGTGATGATGGACCAACTCGGCTGCGGGAAATCCGAGCGTCCGCGGGGCACGGACCTCTATACGATCGCCCACAACGTCGAGGAGGTCGAAGGGTTGCGAAGAGCGCTGCGGCTTGGGAGAGTCCACCTGATGGGCTCGAGCTACGGAGGCGCCCTCGCGATTGCGACCGCGTTGAAGTACCAGCGGAACCTGCGGAGCCTCGTCATCACCGGAGGCTTGGCGAGCGTCCCGTTGACGGTCCGCGAGATGCGGCGGCTGGTGAATCGTCTTCCGCCAAAGACCCGTGCCGCTATTGCGAAGTACGAGGCGACCGAGGACTACCAGAACCCCGAGTACCTCGCGGCGGTCGACGTGTTCTACCGGAGGTACCTGTGCCGCCTCCCCGTGTGGCCCCGCGAACTCACCTACACGCTCGAGCACGCGAGCCAACCGGTCTACTTCACGATGAACGGACCGAACGAGTTCACGATCGTCGGCACGATCAAGGATTGGGATGTGACGGACCAACTCCCCCGCATCAAGGTCCCCACCCTCGTGACCGTGGGCCGCTACGACGAGGTGACACCCCGGGTGGCCGAGAGCATTCATCGAGGCATTCGCGGCTCCAAGCTCGTCCGGTTCGAGAAGAGCGCCCACTTGGCAATGTGGGAAGAACGGGCCCACTACATTGAAGTCGTCCGAGATTTCTTGGACGAAGTCCGGCGCAGATGAAGGAGACCGGGCATGTCGATCCCATCGTTGCTCGGTGAACGGCGTCCCCGTCCGCGCATCGAGACGTTGGCCGATCTGGTATTCGGCCTGTCCTTATCGGTTGGGGCGATCGGACTCATCGCGAGTTCCCCGACGACTCAAGTCGAGATTAACAGCCATATCTTCGCCTTCGGCTTCACCTTCTTGGTCCTCATCACGGCGTGGATCATCTACACGACATACATGTCCGTCCTGCCCGCGGACACGAGGGCCGTCACCTTCCTGAACGTCGGGCTGCTCCTGCTCGTGGCGCTCGTTCCGTACCTGCTGAACAGCGTCGAGCTCGCCAACCCCGCGTTGAACCCGGCGGAGGCGTCCGCGATCGGCGCGTACGCGTCCACGTTGTTCACCCTCGACCTCACGGGGATCATGGTCATCCTGGCGGCGTTCGCGCACGTCATCAGCCTGGAAGAGAAGAACCTCGTCGCGCCCGAGTTGGCCCGGCTCTTCCGCAACGGGAGGAATCGGATGGCGATTCTCTCGGCCGTGACGATCGTAGCGATCGCCCCGCAGTTCTGGGAGTGGGCACTCTTCGGAGTCCCGGCCCGGCTCTACATCTGGTACCTCCCGTTCATTTCCTATTGGGTCGGCCGAATCGTCCGGCCGCAGAGCCGGACGTACCGAGCCGCGTAACGCGAGATCGACTCGCGATGAAACACCGTGGCGTCGACGGGATCCGTCCGAAGCGCTTCCTCGAGATTCTAGGTCGGTGTCGGCATGGAACGCGAAGAGCGCGCGATCGGCAGGTTCCGGGCGACCCACTCTCTCAGGACGACGCCGGGATCGAGGGCTTCGGGGGGATAGACCCCTGGACCGGGGAAGGCGGCCCCGCCGATGAGGAGCGTCCCGATCGCTGCGGCTGCCGCTGTCAGATAGATCACGGCCGTGATCGCGGCCCGCCTGCCCGCCTCTCGGTGGTCCATCACGATGTCTCGACGCTCGACCTTGCGCGTGCCGCGGGCTGTTCCCTCGGCTTCCACGCTCAGCGCCTTCGCCCCGCCGACCGGATGCACGAGGGCCGACGGTTCTGGCAGGGCTTGGAGAAACGCCCGACGGAACGGAACCCGCGCCAAGCCGATCGAGATTTTCCGGTCCTCGGCCAGGAGGCCCAGGAGTTTCAGAGAGAGCACCGCTTGGATCAACTCGGGGTGGAACGCTTGTTTGAAATCGACTCGCCGAACCGGCTTGCCGAGGTACCGTGGAAGGGTCTTCACCTCCTCGTGACTGACAAGGAAGGTGCGCTGGACGCCGACGGGCGGCGGGAACTCGAAGTCTTCCGAGTCGCTCAGCGGCTCTTGTTCTCGAAGGCCGCCATCGGACCACGCGGAAGGGGGCAAGAGCATGTCCGAAAGGAACGTCTCCCGAGAGTACAACGGGAAGATGTCCGAGACGTAGCCGGGAATCTGTGCGGTGCCACCCGACCGGATGCGAATCGCGTCGATGGAGTCGAGCGTGTCGGCGGCCTCTCGCGCCATGACGTTCGACATTCCGGGATCGAGGCCCATCGACAGAAGGGCTCGCAGACCCTTGGCGCGAAATGCGTCGTGCCATTGCAACTGCTCGAGGATTCCCGGGAGCCCTGCCGGCTCGCGAGGCCCGGAGGCCGCGACGTCGATGTAGTGCGCACCCGCGAGGAGACACGCGTCCATGACCGCGAGGTTGAACGTCGGCGGCGCGGTGTTGACGACGACGGCGGAACCCCGGAGGACCCGCGGGAGACCCGTGGGAGCGTTCAAGTCAAAGGGCGAGGCATCGACCTTCACCCGCCCCATCATCTTCGTGAAGAACCGGACCCGGTTCTCTTCCTTGTCGATCAGAAGGAGCGAGTCGATTGCCGCCTCCGACCGGAGGAGTTGCGCCAACGTCCTGCCGACTCCGCCCACCCCGATGATCGCGACCTTCATACGTCACAAACTCCGGGGCATCGCACCTCGATCACGGGATCGACGCTCCTCCCCATGGGGCCAATTCCCGGTGACGGATCAGTTGGAGGCCGAACGTTCAATCCTCTGAATCGACAGACCCCGGGCGTTCCACTCCGCGAACACGGAGGCGGGTTCGAGCGACTCCGCAGGATACGTCCCGGCGGACGGGAGCGCGCCTCGGTCCATGAGGGCGATCCCAATCGATGCCGCGACGCCGGTCAGATAGTACACCGCCGTGGTCCCGAGCCGTCGAGCCGCTTCCTCGTGCGATAGAGCGATATTTTCGTGAAGGTGCTTTCGCACGCCGTGCGATGTGCCCTCGACGTCGACGCTGAGGCATTTCGTCCCGACCAGGTTTTGGGCGACGGAAGAGGGCTCTGGGAAGGCGGATTCGAACGCCGCCCGGAACGGGATCCGTCCGTGATCGACCGGGATCGTCCGATCCCGAGCGAACAATCCGAGGTTCTCGAGCGCCTTGAGCGCCTGCGCAAGGTCCGGGTTGATCGCGTACTTGAAGTCGACCTGACCCACGGGCTTCCCGAGGTAGAGCGGCAACGTCTTCACCTCTTCATGGGCCATGAGGAACGTCTTCTGGGTCCCGACCGGGTCCGGGAACGCATAGTCCTCCTCCTCGCTCAAGAGATCCCGTTCCTCGAGATGTCCGCCTCGCCATACGGTCGGCCGGATCCGGACGTCAGAGAAGAACGCCTCGCGGGAATACAGCGGCACAAACTTGGGTGAGGGGCGCCGGTGGCGAACCCGCACGGTGCCGCCGGACCGGATGCGAATCTTGTCGATGGTCTCGAGGCGGTCGGAGGCTTCACGCGCCATGACGTTCGACATTCCGGGATCGAGGCCCATCGAGAGGAGCGCCCGCACGTCCGCCTTCTCGTACGATTCATGGAGGGTGAGCTGCTCCAGGATGCCGGGCAGGCCTCCCGGTTTCCGCGGCCCGGTCGCGGCCACATCCAGGTAGTTGGCCCCAATCCGAAGGGCGGCCCGCATGATCCCGACGTTGAGATCCGAAACGCTCGTGTTCACGACGACGTCGCAGCCACGGAGCGCACGGACGAGGTCAGCGCCGTGGGCTGCGTCCAACTGGCTGACGTCCACCTCGATTTGATCCCGCAGCGGGGCGAGTCCCCGAGAAGGGATTTTCACTTTGTCGATGATGCGAAGCGAAGAGACCCGCGGGTTATTCGACAGCTCATGCGCGAGGACGCGCCCGACCCCGCCAAGCCCAACAACTGCGACCTTCACACGCACGGCGAGCGGGTGGGGGTGGATATGCCTTTCGGGCCAATATTCCCGGATGTCATTTTTGGGACCTGAGACTCGAGCGCGTTTGCGTGAGCGGGTCCTTCCGTTCGGATGACCTTCCCACCTGTCGCGGACGAGGGCCCAAAGGACTATTTGCGTTCTCGGGATGGCTTGTTGCAGGGACGGGAGGGCTTTGGAGCCCGAGGAGCGAGCCGGATCTTCCGACGAGGACGCGGTCGAACCTGCATCGTTCACGCGTCGCCGCTTTCTGAAAGTCGTGGCCGGCGCGGGGGTGGTCACCGGCGTGTTGGGACTCGGGGCGCTCTCCGGTCTCGGGATTGTCTACCGACCGCCTGAGCCGCCGCCGCCTTGGGAGATCGCTCCCGGTGTCGTCGACTACAGCAAGGTGCCGGAAGGAGTGCTGGGCGGCCCGACACCGAACATCCTCAAGGTCGCGCAATGGTACGACTACTGGCCGGGCTCGTTCAAGACGGACTTCCAGAATTACATGGCCGGGAAGGGCTACAACGTGAGCGTCCAGCAAGACACGTTCACGAGCAACGAGGAGCTCTTCGAATGGATCACGCTCGGCGGGAAGAAGTACGACGTCATCTTTCCGACGAACCACATCGTGGACAACATCAAGAAGTCCGCCCTGATCTACAATCTGAATCTCGCGTGGATCCCGAACTTCTCGAACCTCTGGAGCGACTTCATCCGCGTCCCGCATCACGTCGATTCACCGGACAACCTCGATCAGCGGCAGGATCCGAACGGCCTCAACTACGTCAGCGTCCCCTATTTCTGGGGGACGACCGGCATCGCGTGGCGGAAGGACCAGATCCCGAAGGACGAGGTGGAGGCCGTCGGCCTCGACTTCTTCACGATGGATTCCTACAGCCCACAGGCCGCGGGATACCCGACCACGGTCACTCTCAACGGCAAGATGAGGATGCTCGAGGACCAGCGGGACGTCTTCACCTTCGGAGCCAAGAGGGCCGGGTGGACGGCGCAGCAAGCGCAGGGGCTGATCGCGTCTCCCTTCGTCGGATCATACACCGACACGACGGGCAAAGCTTGGCCCGGGACCCAGTGGACGTCGAACGAAACCGCGCCTGGGCGGGTGAACGCGATGGGCGATTGGCTCTTTCAGTGTAAGCCCCACCTCTTTGATTTCAACAGCACGGGCGACACCCCGTCCTTGATTGCGGGCGTCGCGGTGCTCAACCAGGCGTGGTCCGGGGATATCGCCTACGCCCAACGGCCGGATCAAAGCAACCCGCAACCGGCGGACTACATCATCCCCTATCAAGGATCCCGATGGTGGCAGGACACCTGCGTGATCCCGAGCAAGTGTCGAAATCTCTGGCTCGCTCACGAGTTCATCAACTTCATCCACAACGTGAGTTCGGATTGGCCGGAGAACCAGCTCCTGACGAAGTGGAACCTCTACCCGACGCCGAACAAGGCCTGTTTCGACCTCCTCACGCCTTTCGCGAATGGATACGACATGCGGGCCGACCCGCGCCTGTACCCGAACCTCCTCGCCCCCGATGATTGGAATCGATGCGACCTCCCCCGCGACGTCGGCGCGGACGTCCTCGTGAAGGAGTACAACCCTCTTTGGTTCAATCTCACGTCGGTGTGAGACATGGCGACCCCGACGCTCACGAGCGCGTTCTTCCGGCGCATCGCCCGATTGGGCTCGACGAAGGCGTCGTCGAAGGGGGAGCTGCTCGCCTCGGTCTCGGCCCTCTGGTTCCTGATCTTCCTCCTGGTGCCGATCTTGATCGTCGTCTTCTTCGGTTTCACGACGGTGAACCAGGACCTGACGATTTCGTACTCGCGGCTCACGGGAGCGAACTACCTGGGAGCCCTGGATCCGTTCGGCCCGGTGGCCACGCTCTTTGTGCGGACCCTCGGCGTTGCGTTCCTTGCGGCCGTGGGTTCCCTCGTCATCGCGTTCCCGATTGCGTATTACCTCGCCCGCGTCTGTCGCGAACGAAACCGCGGCCTCCTCGTGTCGCTCTTCGTGATTCCGTTCTGGATCAGCTTTGTCGTCCAGGTTTACGCCGTGCTCCCTTGGGTCCGTCGCGACGGATACGTCGGGATGGTCCTCGACCGTATCGGTCTCGGCTCGCTCGCGGACTGGATCTTCAAAGCCGTCGGGTTGGGGAGCCCGGGCATCGTCGTCCCGGTCCTCATCTACATCTGGCTCCCGTTTATGATCCTCCCGCTCTTCACCGCAATCCTCCGGATCGATCCCGCTCTCATCGAGGCCGCCCAAGACCTGGGCGCGGGTTCCTGGAAGACCTTCTGGAACGTCGTGGTACCGCTTTCGTACAACGGGATTCTGACGGGAACGATCCTCGTTTTCATCACGGCGTTCGGATCGTTCGTCGAACCGAAGATCTTGGCCGGGAGCAGCGGACTCCTCATCGGGAACTACATTCAGGCGTCGTTCCTCGAGTTCGGAAAGTTGCCGGACGGGGCGGCCGCATCCGTCGTCGTGCTCGTCCCGACGATTGTCCTCCTGTATGTGTACGTTGCATATGCGCAAGCCCCGGCGACCGGGCTCGCGCGCGAGAGCGTGGTCGCGCGATTCGTTCGGGGTGCGTGGGGCCGCCTCTCAGCCTTCCTAGCCCTGCTCCCGATTGCTAAGAAGAAGACGAGCGCGGGCGACGCAGCCGGAGGGCCGGATCCCCCACGGACGATTCGGGTGTATCGGAGTCGCCCCGAGGAGCTCTTCGATTCCATCGCCTCTTGGCGGGGCCCCGGCATCCTGCGCGCCTACACGTTCGTCGCGCTCGCCGCCTTCTACATTCCTCTGATCCAAGTCATCATTTTCTCATTCAACCACGACAACAACACGATCGTCTGGAGCTACCCGTCCCTCCGGTGGTACGTTTCGCCGCCCGGCTACCAAGAGGTCTCGTCCCTGTTTGGCGATACGGCGATGATCGGCGCGCTTTCGAACAGCATCGGCATCGGACTCGTCGTCACCGCGATCTCCCTCGCCATCGGGTTGCCCGCCGCGCTCGCGATTGTCCGGTACCGGTTCAGCTCGAAACCGTTCCTGAACCTCATGCTGTACACCGGGCTCATGATTCCAAGCATCATCCTCGGGTTGTCCCTCCTCGTTTTCATCCGCCTCGTCGACGACCTCTACCTGTGGCCCTACCTAGGAGCCACCTGGGACTTCGGCTATGCCTCGATCATCGTGGGCCATGTGACGTTCTGCATCCCGATCGTCATTGTCGTGCTCATCGTGAGCCTGCGGGAATTCGACCGCTCCATCGAGGAGGCCGCGATGGACCTCGGGGCCAACGAGATCACGACCTTCTTCCGGGTCACGATTCCGAACATCATGCCGGGGATCGTCTCGGCGGCGTTGCTCGCCTTCACCTTCTCGTTCAGCGAAGTCGTCGTCACGCTGTTCCTCACGGGGGCCGGAATCCAGACGCTCCCGATCCTCTTCTGGGCCCAACTCTCGAAACAGATTCAGACTCCGGAACTCAACGCGGCGTCGACTTTGATCATCGGATTGTCGATCGTGTTCATCGTCCTCTCAAACAAAGTCCAGCGCGGCGGCACGTTGTTCCGCTTCTGACGGACCGATGGCTCCGGCGCCACACGCATGGCGCGCTTCCGTACATTCGGTCGCCGGGAAAACGTCCGCCAACGCAGGAATGCGCTGAATCGAACGGCCGATGAACGGAGGCCGCTCCTCCGGCTATTTATATCCGCTTCGCCATCCTGTTTTCCTCCGGGTCGAGGAGAGGACGGAAGGCACGGCCGACGGAGGAGAAACTCCTGCGCCTCCACCCGCTTCGGAACCGAAGCGCGGCGGAAGAAAGACTCTCGTCATCGTGATTGCGATCGTCATCGTCGCCGCCGCGTTGGGCGGCGTCGTCCTCTATCTGTCCCAGCGCGGGCCTGGGCCCTCGACGGCGACCCTCAATCGAGTCACCGTGTCCGCGGCCCAGGGCTCCATTGACCAGGTTGGCAGGACGACCGTCACGGCGAGGGCGGTCGACTCGAACGGGCTGGACGAAACCGCCAATGCGACGTTCAGTTGGTCCGCGGCTCCGGCCGTCGCGGTCCAGATTACGGTGTCCGGGGTCCCGTACACGATCACGGTCCAAGGCCGCCAAGGCGGATCCGTCACACTGAGCGCCTCGGCCACCTGGCAGGGCAGCACGAAAGTTGGCACCGCATCGCTCACGGTCCAGGCCCTTCAGTTCCAACTCACGGCGTCCACGAGCGCACCCCTGATCGGACAGCCGTTCATCCTCACCGCGCGCGCGACGTATGCCAACAACTCGCTGGCGGTCAATTACGCAGGGACCGTGACGTTCTCATCGGATGACCCCGCCGCGACCTTGCCGCCCCAGACGACCTTCACTCCCGGGACGGGTATCTACGTGTTCCAGAATGTAGTCATCCGGAAGACCGGCGCGGTCCACATCAATATCGTCGACACCGTCGCGTCGACGCTGACCGGGAGCGCGGCGCTGACCGGAAACCAGGCCCCGACGGCTTCCTTTTCCATCACTCCGAACGCGGCCGATCCGCGCCAGATCTCGGTGGACGGGAGCACGTCGTCGGATCCGGACGGAGACCCGCTGACGTACGCCTGGACGTTTGGCGATG
>DASWGO010000197.1:0-1595 GCA_036393695.1 Thermoplasmata archaeon | reverse complement strand
ATCCGGTCTCAAGGCGCGTTGGCCATCATCGCGCATCCACGCGGTCTGATGAACCGGAGCTACTTCCGGTACGCCGATGGGCTCGAAATTTGCGATCTCGCCGATACGGTCCGAGACCGTCTTGTGGACGTTCCCCGCTTTCTCCTGGGCTTCCTCATGGACTACGGCGGGTATTATCAGGATGAGATCCTCCTGCCGCTCATCGTCGAGCGGTCCAATTGGAATCTTGTCGAGTGGGACCGCTTCACGAAGGTGCGGCGGTACATCGGTCTGGCGGGCAACGATGCGCACCAGAATCTGAATGTGTTTGGTCGGCAGGCTGACCCGTATCTGCTGACCTTCAGAGCCGTGAACACGCATATCGTGGCCCCGCTGGGTGTCGCGGAGGGTTTCCGGCCCGTCGCGCCCCCGCTGACGACCGACGACCTGATGAGCGCGCTTCGCGCGGGACGCTGTTTTGTTTCCTTCAATCTCATGGCCGACGCGGCCGGCTTTCGGTTCGCGGCTCGTGTCAGGGAGGGAGGACCGGTGGTCGCTCTGATGGGCGATGAGGTTCCGCTCCAGGACGGACTCGTCCTGGCGGCGCAATGTCCGGTACCTGGCAGCGTGGAGCTCCTGCGGGACGGGGTCCCGATCCGTCGGCAAGAGGGGCGCGAGCTTCTCCATCCGGTGGACCGACCGGGGGTCTATCGGATCGAGGTATCGCTGCGGGTCGTGGACCGCTGGCTTCCCTGGATCTTCTCCAACCCCATCTACGTGCGGGCGTGAGCGGCGGCGCCATCGATGCGACCTCAGCGGAAGGTTTTCCTGGCGGCCGTTGTGCTGGTGCAGGCGTGGATGGCTGTTCCGTCCGTGACCGCCTTTCAGCGTTTCACCGATGAAGCCGGGGTAGTCATCTACACGATCGACGACGACGGGATCGTCTCCATGTTCGAAAGCAGGCCCGGTACGGATATCACCATCTCAGTGACGCGCGGGACCCGCGAGAAGATGCAGCCCCGGATCACCGAAGTCTCGCCCGACACGATTCCCGCCGGCACGTCCACGGTGCTCAAGTTGAGAGGGGAGAACCTCGTCGGGGCGACCGTGAAATTCAACGTTCCCGGTATCGACGTGAAACCCTATGCCGGGAAGGCCAAGTCGGTGGAAATCCCGCTCACCATCTCCGGGAGCGTGCCACCCGGCGAGATTGTGATGGAGGTGATGACCCCGATTGGGAGCACCACGGCCAAGTTCAAGGTGACCGAGTTTCAAATCGGAGGGAGCGGGCCGTCGAGGCGGGACAGCGGCAAGCAGCAGGCCGTTTCGACGAGCGCGCCGACGAATTGTCCGGAGGGAATGGTCGGAGTCGGGGCGGAGCGAGGCGGCTTCTGCATCGAGGTGGATCAGACGTTCACAGCAGACTATCGCAAGGCCGAGAAAGCCTGTTCCATCTCCGGCAAGCGTCGCTGCGACGCTGCAGAATGGAAGGCGGCGTGCGAACAGGCGAAAGAGGGAAAGCTTCCGATCAAGAACATGATCGGGAACTGGGAATGGACGGGGACTGAGGTGGTCAAGGATGCGCCCGGTGATGCGGCGGACTATGGCGCGACCGG
>DASWGO010000196.1:0-17945 GCA_036393695.1 Thermoplasmata archaeon | reverse complement strand
CCGGTACTTTTCGTCGAAATGGCACAGGTCGATCGCGAAGCCGAGGCATTCCTTGGCGACGAGGATCGCCTTGCCCCGCGGCTTCCCGACGAGCATCTTCGTGAGTGGCAGGAAGGTCGCGCGTCCGATCCTCCGCTTCTTTAGATAGTCGATGGCCTGCGCGGCGACCGAGTCGTCGTCGACGATGATCGCCTGCATCCGCGCACCCGCGGCGGTGACGATCGCCGTCTCGTACTGGGTCTCGACATGGGCGAGCTGCGCCACGGTGCCATGGATGCCTTTGATGGAGCCCGTTTCGCGGCACTCGAGGATCGCGGACACCGCGGACGTGTAGCCTCGCTTCATGTTCTCCGCGACGTCCGCCTCGGCCTTCAGCTGGGCGTACTGCCGGGTGAGGCTCAGGATCGCCGTCTGAAGCTCGGCCTGCTCCTTCGCAAGCTTCGCCTCTTCGGCCCGCTTCTCGTGAAATTCCTGCTGGAGCTTCTCAAGGCTCTTGCCCGATTCCTTCGTGGAGGTCCGCAGCTCCTTCAGCTGCCAGTCCGTGTCGTCGTACTCGACTTGGTACGCCTTCCGGGACTCCTCGATTTGCGTGATCTCGGATTCGAGGCGGGACATCGCCTCCTTCGTTCGGTCCCCCTCGAGCACGATCCCCTTGACCCGCTCCTCCACTTCGTCGATCTCGTTGTTGAGGGCGATGATCTGCTTCTGGATGCCGAGGACCTTCGCGTCGCTCTTCGAGGCCAGCTCGTCGACTTCGTGAAGGTCCTTGTCGGCCGACTTGATCTGTTCGTCGAGTTCGCCCACGCGGGCGTCGACCTTTTCGCCTTCTCGGGCCAGGGCGTCCGTTTCCTTCTGGGTCTTCGCTTGCTCCCGGCTCGCCTCACCGGCCTCGACGCGGAGTTGCTTCAGGACCTCCTTCGAGGTCTCGGTTCCGTCCGTCGCCCGCGCGCGTTCGATCCGGAGGCCGTCCAACTTCTCTTTGAGCTGCTTCGCCTCTTCCCCGCCTCGCTCCGCCATCTCCTGTTCGAGCTCGTTCAGGCGCGCGACGGCCGCGTCGAAGAGCGTCCGGAGTTCGGCCTTCTGGCCTTCCAGTTTCGCCTTGTCGGCCTCGTGTTTCGCGATCTGTTCCTTCGTGCCGACGATCTGCCGTTCGATTAGTTCGCGGTTCTTGTACGCGAGCTGGGCTTTCGCGGTCGACATCCGCCCGTTCAATTCCTTGTACTTCAGGGCGCCGTCGCGGTCCGCCTCGAGCTGTTTGATCTGCTTGTCGATCTCATCCAGGATGATTCGGATCCGCTCGAGATTCTCCTCCGTCTCTCGGCGCTTCCCTTCCGCCTGGGCGATGTCGTCGTCGAATTTGGTAATCCCCGCGATGTTGTCCAGGATTCGCCGGCGTTCAATGGAGGACATCGAGACGATCTTCTGGACGTCCCCCTGCTGGACCAGGTTGTAGCCTTCCGCGGAGATTCGGGCGTGGGCCAGGAGGGAGTCGAACTCCGACAGGGAGGACTTTCGGTCGTTGATGTAGAAGTATGAGTTGTAGCCGCCCTCCACGGAGGGGCTCAGGCCGACGTACCGGGTGAGCTTGACCTCGTCCGCCTCGACCGGGATCTGGCGGTCCGAGTTGTCGAAGAGCAGGCTGACCTGACAGGAGTCGGCGCCTTTTTTGTCCTTCCCGCCGTTCCAGATGAGGTCGGTCAGCTTCCCAGCGCGGATCGCCTTCGAGCTCTTCGGTCCAAGGACGAACAAGATCGCGTCCGCGATGTTGCTTTTGCCGGAGCCGTTCGGCCCCGTGATCGCCGTGTACCCCTGGAGGAACGGGACCGTGATCTTTCGCCCGAACGACTTGAAGTTCTCCATCTGAATCTCTTTCAGGAACAAGGGCTCACCTGACCGGTGGAAAGTCAGCGCTGGGGCGCGCTGTCATTACCCATCCCATCTATATCCTTCTGGCGTCTGACGAGGGTCAGACAGGCACGCGCAACGTGGTGATGGCTATAAAATTGTAGCGGGCCGCTCGAGTGTCGCGTTGACAAAATCTCGCCGGCGGGACTTCTGGACAGGTCGCCGGGAAGGCCTCAGGCGGTGTTTGAAGGGGCCAGTCGTCGGGCTTGAACATGTCTTAATAGCGTCGCCAGTTTTCGACGGTTCGGATCACTCAGTGGCTGGCACAGTGGAAATCGCATTCGCCCAACCATATCCTGATGGTCGCAGCGAAAAGATCGCGCGAGGCCTCTCCCGATTGGGTCTGTCAATCCGACGGTTCCTTGTGGACTTCGACGCGACGTACCGGGTGACATTCTCAGTCGGTACTTTCGACCGAGTGATTCGGCTCCCTGAGGTCCTCCGGCGGCACTACTACTTGGGCGCGGCGACCGGAGTCCTCCCGCAGGCCATCCGAAAAGCGATCTCGTCGCTCCCGGGGAACGTGATCCGAACCTGTACCCCGGATCTCGTTGGGGCCGCCGCCCTCGGGACGGGTCGTCCTGTCGTGGCCGAGGTGTACGACATGTGGTCCCTCTACGACCAGGCCGAGGACACCTCCATCGGGGGGCGGGTCCGGCGATACGTCCAGGGCAAGGCCGAGAGGCGCGTACATGAAGAGGCTGACCTCCTCGTCTACACGACGGAGGAGATGCTGAATTGCGCGAAGGCGAAGTATTCGCTCCGCCAGAGCGTTGTTGTCCCGAACGCCGTCCTTGCGGAGGACGTCCCAAAGACGTCGATGCCGAAACTCTCCGAGGACGGACGTTCCCATTGCGTATATGTGGGCCTCGTGCAACCATCTGGCGATTTGTCGTCGCGGTCCATTTCACCGTTTCTCCGAGGCTTGGCCAAAGACCATGTGATCCATCTGTACGGAGTCACGGAACAGAGCAAGGAGGGAGCGGTTCGGTCCGAACTCAAGGACCTTGTTCAGTGGCACGATCCGATCCCGCAGGGACGCCTTCTGCGGGAGCTCACGCAGTACGATTTCGGTCTCATCCTTCTTCCGACCGTGGACGTGGAACGGTTTCACACCGTCCTTCCGAACAAGCTCTTTGAATACGCATGTGCGGGCATCCCGGTTCTCGTGTCGCCGTATCGGGCGATGGCCGATTTCGTCCGAAAGTACCAGTGCGGCATGGTGTATGGCGAAGGAGTCCCTCGCGGGAGGGTCCCGCTCCGGCCCGAGTTCCTCTTGGACACCTATCTGCCGAGGTATGCGGATGCGATTCGGCGGATCGCCGGTTGACGCGCGCATCGGTTCGATTATCCGGGGCGACTCAGTGGTCCACACAACGCTTGCCGATGCAAAGACCGACCGCCGTGGTCGTCCGGTGGGCCGTTTTCAGCCGCTCGGGTTCACCAGAGCACGGAACCCGTCCACGAGGCCGGTGGCCACGCGGGAGAGAGATTGTCCGCCGCCGCGCGGCTTGAGCTTCCACGGAAGGACCGCTGCCACGTCTTTGGCGAGGAGAAGGCTGCTGCGGAGGGCGAGGCCGGAATCGAGCCGCCGGATCGCCCGGGATCGCACACGTCGCCTCGCTCGATTCAGGATCTCCTCCCGGCGGGAGAGCTGTCCCTGGTGAACCCGGTAGTAGGCCAGGACTTCGGGAAGGTAGCGGATCTCGAAGGTCGGGATAATTCTCAGCCACATGTCGTAGTCGTACGTGAGGCGATCGGCCTCGTCGAAGAGGCCAACTCGGGCGAACACATCCCGGTGGATGAGGGATGCGCATCCGTTGATGAAACATCGACGCATCAGAGCGACGACGCGGGCCGGCCGCGTCGGCGGCGGGGGAAGGTGGACTCGAGAGAGGACCTTCCCTCCCGCATCGATGGTCGCGAAGTCCGTGTATAGGAGTCCGATGAACGGCTCCTCCATGATGGTCGCCACCTGCCTCTCCAGGTTCGTCGGTTCCCACAGGTCGTCGGCGGAGAGCCATGCGATCCATTCGCCATGGCCCTGTCCGATCCCGTAGTTGATGGCGGAAGCGCCACCGCCGTTCGGTTTGTGATAGGTTCGAATCCGGGAACCGTAGGAGGCCAGGATTTGGGGAGTCTCGTCCGTGCTGCCATCATCCACCACGATGACTTCGAAGTCTGGGTACGTCTGAGCCAGGATCGAGTCGAGAGACTGGCGAAGGAATGGGCCCCCGTTGTAGACGGGCATGACAACGGATACCGTCGGCGTCAGGCGCCTGATTGGCAGCTCATTCATGGGAGACCCGGCACCCATCCGATGGTCGGGCCGGAGAAATTCGACATTCTCGTATGAGACTTTGCGCTTCCTTCGAGGACGTCTTCCTTCGTGCGCATAAGTCGGAGTCGACAAGAGGATAGGACCCAAGGTACAGCGGGCAAAGCATCGATCAAGCAACGTCCTGCTACCCGGTCATTGCTTTAGTACCTGCGCCGGCCTTCCTCCGTCGTGATTCCCCTCCAAGTGGCGGAGAGGATACCCTCCAAGATCATCTGGGGACTTCGGCAGTTCCTTCCCCCGATTCCGCTTCCGGTAGGCTTACCTTACCGGATATGTTGGACCGCGACCTATCCGCATGGGTTCGACCTTTGGGTCGTCAATATCGAAAAGGGAGAGCGGCGGTTCGTGGCCGACTTTCTCAGGCCCGGGATGACCGTGCTCGATCTCGGTGCCCATCACGGCCTCTTCACGACCTTGATGTCCAGGCTGGTCGGCCCTTCAGGGAGGGTCCTCGCGTTTGAACCCTCCCCGCGAGAGCGGCGAGGTCTGGAACGACACATTCGCCTCAATGCTTGTACGAACGTGACGGTCGTCCCAATGGCGGTGAGTTCCTCAGCGGGCAACGCAGAATTCTACATGGTGGAAAATCGTCGCTCCGGTGCGAGTGGCCTCCGCAGGACCCAACTCGACGGACGATTTCCGAAGTCCGAGCGGATCCAGGTCAGAGTAGCCGCCCTCGACGAGTATCTCGGGAACGCAAGCATTAACTACGTGGATTTTGTGAAGATGGACATTGAGGGTGCGGAACTCGAGGCGTTCAAAGGTGCCAAGAAACTGCTTACCTCAACGGACCGACCGACCATCATGGTCGAGATGGCTGATCAAGTCACGAGGGCCTGGGGGTACTCGTCTCGCGAGAAGTATGACTTACTCTCTTCATGGGGCTACGACTGGTATGCGATTCAGCCCGACGGGACATTGGTCGAATCGCCGAGACGAGATGAATACGATGGGTTTTCCAATTTGGTCGCGAAACCAGCTTCCGAGGCGTGAACTCGAGCACTCGCGCGAGGCCGCCAAACCCCGATATAGAGCGATCCGAATCCGGTAGTTGTCGTCCATGCGGACTCCATCGACCCCTGACGCCGACTATTACCGCCGCCAAACCTGTCGCGCATGCGGCAGCCGGAGGGTGCGGACGTCTCTCGACTTCGGACGGATGCCCTTGGCCGGGAACTTTTTGCTCGAATCCGAGGTGGGCCACGAACGGGCCTATCCGCTCCGGATTTCCCTTTGCCACGATTGCTCCCTCGTCCAGGTGCTGGATGTGGTCTCTCCCAAGATCATCTTCGGCGACTACCGATACTTGTCGTCGGTCACCTCCACACTCCGCACCCACTTCGAACGGTACGCGGCGGACCTTGCTCGGGAATTGCGGGGGGTCGGCGACCCCTTCGTGGTGGAGATCGGTTGCAACGACGGGGTCCTGCTCAAACCCCTCCAGGACAGGGGCATCCGCGTGCTCGGGGTGGAGCCCGCCGAGAATGTGGCCAAGGTCGCCCGAGGCCGCGGTTTGAATGTCCTCAACGGTTTCTTCGATGAGGAGCTCGCCGAACGCATCCGCCGGGAGCATGGGCCGGCCACCGCCGTGCTGGCGAACAATGTATTCGCGCACATCGATGATCTGAAGACCGTCGTGAGGGGCATCGTGAACCTACTGAGTCCCGGAGGGATCTTCGTCTTTGAGGTGCACTACCTACGCGAACTGTTGCGCTTGATGCAGTACGATTTCTTTTACCACGAACACCTCTGCTACTATTCGCTCACTGCTCTCGTCCCATTCCTCGAACGACACGGCCTCCATGTGTACGACGTCAAGCCCATCTCCATCCACAGCGGTTCCATCCGCGTGCACGCCCGGCGATCGGACGCTAGGCCGCGGCCTACCGGCAAGCTCGTGTCGATGCTTTCGAGGGAGCACGAGGAGCGGATCGGAACACCGTCTACCTACGGGGCGTTCGCCCGACGTGTCGCATCGCATGGGGTCGCGCTCCGCGAAGCCCTCACCAAGCTCCGCTCCGAGGGCAAATCCGTGGCCGGGTATGGTGCACCCGGCCGAGGCAACACGCTCCTAGGTTATGCGAAAATCGACCGTGGACTACTCCCGTTCATCGTTGACGCCTCCCCGAGCCGGTACGGCCGCTGCACTCCCGGCACCCATATCCCCATCCTGCCCGTCGACGAATTTCGCAACCATCCGCCGGACGTCGGCCTCATGCTCGCCTGGAGCTACCACCGTGAGATCCTCTCGAAGGAAACGGCGTTCGTCCGGGGTGGCGGGAGGTTTCTCGTGCCACTGCCGCGCCTGCGCTTCGTCCGCTAGCGTCCCGCTCCGTCCTCAATCCGCGAGCGAGTAAGGGTGCCATCGCCGCGTAATCAGAGACATGTCCGCCGTCAGGGGTGGACCGAGGTACCCTTCCATCGTCACGGGTTTCACGTCCGGGTCGGTCCGCCGCGCAACATCGAAGAGGCTCAGTTTTTGGTCCCCGCAGACGTGAACGATGCCGCGCATGTGCGCGTCGAAGACTTCGCGGATGCCCTTCGCGGCGCCGGTATCGTACAGGAAGGTCCCGAACCGATCGGAAAACGCTTGGGGATGCGGCCATCTACCGCGCCTAACGAAGTTCGTCCGAATCACGCAGCTGGCAGAACGTTTCCTCACCACCTGCTCGGCTCGGAACTTCGTCGCGCCGTAGTAGTTGACAGGATCCGGGCGGGACTCCTCATCGTAGTTGCCTGTGTCCCCGCGAAATACACCCGCGGTGCTGATGTAGACGAAGAAACAGTCCGGGGCGACCGCTATGGCCTCCCGTAGCAGGTGTTCCGTCCCGTCCACGTTCGTCCGCCAGGCCGCTCCTCGATCCGCCTCGCACTTTCCGATATCGGTGAGGGCTGCCGTGTGCACGATGGCGGACGGGCGGTGGGCCGCAATGTATGCGCGGATCGAGTGTTCATCCGTAAGATCGAGTTCCCGCCTCGAGGGGCGGTCCGCTTCCGGGAAGGTCTTGGCGAGGGCGTGGCCCAGCACGCCACTACCACCCGTGACGAGGATGGTCACGCTTGGAGCCTCGTCCGCGTGAAGGGGAGGTGGCCCAGGAGGATCTTCGCGACGGTCACCGAGACCTGCTTCTCCAGGTATTCCGGCGGAGTCGTCCATTCGGTTGGCATGGAGAGGACGACATCGACGGCCCGCAGAATGCTCTCCCGGTTCGCTCCCGCCAGGATGTTACTCCCGGCCTCCTGGGTCTCCGCCCTCTCCGTCACGTCGCGAAGGGTCACGATGGGCACGTGGAAGATGCTACATTCGTCTTGAAGGGTTCCACTGTCCGTGATGACACAGCGGGCGTTCTTCTCGAGTTGGACCCAGTCGAACAATCCTAAGGGGTGTGTGAAGACGAGATCGTAGGACTGCTTCTTCAGGCCGAAGGCCTGCATCCGATCGGCCGTCCGCGGGTGTAGGCTTACGATGACGGGCTGCCGATACTTCTCGTGGACCGCCTGCAGGGAATCGAGGATCCCTTGGAGCCGCGGGACGACATCGACGTTTTCCGTGCGGTGAAGCGTGACGGCGAAATATTCGCGCGTCTTGAGCTTGAATCGCTGGAGCACGTCGCTCCGATCGATTCGACCTTCGTAGGCCGTCAGGACTTCGAAGATGGGATTGCCAATCACGTAAACCCGCTCCCGTTCGACGCCTTCCTCCAAGAGGTTGTCCTTGCTGCGGTGGGTGTACGCCATCAACACGGTGCTGCAGGCGTCGATGATCCTGCGATTCACCTCTTCCGGCACCCGGTCATCGTAGCAGCGGTTGCCTCCCTCGATGTGGTAAATCGGGACCCCCATGCGGGCGGCCGCGATGGCGGCAAGGCCGCTGTTCGTGTCCCCGAGGATCAAGACCCGGTCGGGCTTAACGTCCCGGATCAAGGCAGCAATCCGGGCGAGGATCTGGCCCACTTGTACCTCGAAACCGGTCGACTTCACTCCGAGGTGGTGGTCGGGGTCACGGATGCCGAGTTCTCGGAAGAAGACGTCGCTTAGGTTCTCGTCGTAGTTCTGGCCCGTGTGGACGAGGGTGTGCTCGCAGTGCTGGTCCAGGAGGGGGATGATGCGGCTGAGCCGGATGATTTCGGGCCTCGTGCCGAAGATGGTCATGATCTTCATGTCGGCTCCTCTGGATCTGCGACCTCAAGGTACGGGTCGATGAGCTTCCGAAGCCGGTCCATCGGCAGGAGGGCCTTTGCGGACGAATACTCCTCCGAGAGGGCGGGCTGCGCGACATCCGCGTGGCGGATCTCTTGGAGGATGGGCTCGATCACGAAGTACCCGTCCCGCTCGAGGGTCCGATGGCACTCTTCCTCCGACACGAGGATCTCATGGATCTTCTCTCCAGGGCGGATCCCGGTATACGTGATGTTCACGTCCGACGAGCCGATGAGGATCGTCGCGATGTCCAACATCCTCGCGGAGGGAACCTTGGGGACGTATGTTTCCCCCGGAAGGGCGTTCCGGAGGGCCGCGAAGATCGTGTCGACCGCCTGATCGAGAGTCAAGAGGAAGCGAGTCATCTCCTTCACCGTGATCGTCACGGGGCCTCCCTGCTTGATTTGGTCTAGGAACAACGGCACCACGGAGCCGCGAGAGGAGATGACGTTCCCATACCGGACGCAGACGAACCGCGTCTCCGGGCAGTCGAGGTTCGCACCGAGGAAGATCCGCTCCTGCAGGGCCTTCGTCATCCCCATGACGTTGACCGGTTTGCATGCTTTGTCCGTCGAGATGCCCACGACCGTCTCGACGGGCGTGTCGTTCTCCCGAATCGCGCGGACGATATTTGCGGGCCCCAGGACGTTCGTCTCGACGGCCTCCCCGGGGAAGTACTCGCAGGTGGGAACTTGCTTCATCGCCGCCGCATTGAACACGACGTCGGCCCGGCGCACCGCGGCCACCACGCTCGCGTACTCGCGCACGTCCCCGACGTGGAAGGCCAGGCGACCTTGGGCCCCCTTGTAGATGATTTCTTCCGTCGCGACGGGCCGATGCGCGTACTGGAGGCGCATGTAGTGCTGCTTCGTCTCATCGCGAGAAAATACCAGGACCTGTTTGGGCTGACCCATCTCGCCGGCAAGCAGCCGACGGACCAAGACGCGCCCCAAAGAACCGGTTCCCCCGGTGACGAGAACGTTCTTCCCTTCAAGCGGCTTCATCGGATCATCTCCAATAGACCCCATCGAGGCAACTGGCTTTGGATGGAACGCCTGATAATAAAGGGGAAGGTCCACACCGGGCCCCGAGCCATGGGCCGCGCGCTGGGGGAGAACCCTTTTGGAGTACGCTCAACACCTGAGCCAGGCAGGCCATCCCCCCGATCGCGGGAAATCTCACCTCGCGGCCATGTACCATTCGTCATACCATCCCGTGGACGCCTCAAAGCTCGTGTCGGATTTCGGGGATCCGGGAGACCACGTCCTTCCCGCCTCCGTCTCCATCGATCCAGACCCGGTGCCACAATTCTACGCTGAGGAAGGACCACAATTTCCAGACCCGATGGAGGCCAAGGCCGGCCTCGGGACAGGGCCGACATCCGAATCGGGTTACCGACGCACGACGGATGAGTAGAGTTCCTCGAACCGCTGCGCGATGCGGTCCCACGTAAACGATAACCGCGCCTTGCGCAGCCCCGCGGTACCCATCCGCGCGGCGTAAGGCCGGTCCATCAACATCTCTCGCAGGGCCGTGGTGAGGGCGGGAATGTCGCCGTACGGATACAGGAGCCCATCCTGGCTGTTGTTCACGAGGTCCGGGACGCCGCCGAGGTCGGAGGCGACCACCGGGCGCGCCTGCGCCCAGGCCTCGGCGATGGCGATTCCTTGGGCCTCGTAGAAGCTCGGCAGGACGAGACATTCGGCCCCGGCCAAGAGGTCTCGCTTGTTCGCCTCATCCACTTCACCGGCGAAGACGACCCGATTCCGCAAGTGGAGTTCCCCGGCGAGCCGTTCGAGAGCTAGCCGCTCACCGGCGTCAGTCCCGACGAAGACGACGGAACCGGTCCAGTCGTCACCCACGGCCGCCACCGCTCGGAGGAGGTGCTCAGGAGACTTCTCTCGGTGGAGCCGTCCCAAGAAGACCACATACCGATCGACGTGGAACCGTTCTCGGGCGCGTTCTGGCGATCCGGGCTGGAACGCCTCCGCCTCGAGGCCCGTGGGCAGTACGTGGATGCGGTCCGGAGGGAAGCCGCGGGCTTCAAGCCAACGTCGGTCCAATTCGGAGGCCAGGACGATGGCCTGGACCCGGCGGAGGGTCCTCCGTCCGAACAGAGGATCGTAGAATGCGCGCTTCACCCGCGCGCCGGCCGTCGGAGCCGGCTGGGCCACTCCGTGGTGGAGGGAGTAGACCATTGGGGTTGAAGCGCGGATCTTCCCGGCCACCCAGTCGTTGGTGATGAACCCGTAACCGTGGAGATGGACCAGGTCCGCTCGTTCGATGCGTGGACGAAGGAGGGTGGCGTAGTATCCGAGCTGCACGACCGGACGGTATCGCCGGATTTGGATTCCATCCAGGGTAGAGTTCGCGGGGAGCGTGTCACCCGCGAGCGTCCGCTGCGACGTGTGCACAACGACCTCGTGCCCTTTCCCGACCAGATACCGGGCGAGGCCGAGGACATGGGTCTCCGCTCCGCCTTTTTCGGGAGCGAAGTGCGGCACGACTTGATGGATCTTCATAACCGGTCCCGATCCGGAGATGACGTCGTGTCGAGTATGTCCCGATGCGAATCGAGGAGGCCCGGCTCCATCGCCTTCCAGTTGTACTTTGTCTCAAACGCCGCTCGCCCGCGGGCTCCCATCGCGTCGGATTCCGCCGGCGACAGCATCAACGACTCTACCCCTTTCCCTGAGCACCCTCGTCGCCTACGTAGATCGAGACCTCCGCGCGTCGGTTTTTCCAGTCAATGTACGTGAGGCCGGCGACGCCTATCAGGGTGTCTTTCTCATCAAGGACGTCAAACATGATCGTGTGACGATCGTTGTGGAGGCTCTCGAACAACCGCTCCTGATCGACCAGACTCAGGAGGCGGAATTCCCGGGTCCGCCGTCGGATTGCGGGACTGTTCCTCCAGTCTCGTAAGCGGGGAAAGTCATCCCGCTCGATTGCGCGGAATTTTACCTTCGCGCCGTGGATCATCCGTCAGGCCATCCCTGCGGACGAATTAATGCTTGCGACGGCTTCGGTTCCCGGTCCGTCTCCGTCGATCCAAATGCGGTGCCACAGCTCCACATTGAGGAGGGACCAGAGCTTCCAGGCGTGGTCCCGGGTCCCCATCACGTGATCCCGGACGAGGCGCCGAACCGCTTCGGGGCGGAACAGGCCGCGTGACGTCGCTCGCTCGCCAAGGAGTATTTCCTCGAGGTAGCCGCGGAGCGGGCCGCGCAGCCATTCCGCCAGAGGGACGAGGAACCCGACTTTTCGGTGCTGGAGGATCGACCTCGGGAGGACGCCTTCCGCACTCCGACGGGGGATCCACTTCAGCGTCAAGCCCCGAATCTTGAACCGGCCGGGGATCTGCGCGGAGAGTTCCGCGATGCGATGATCGAGAAGGGGTACGCGGTCTTCGACCGAATGCGCCATCGACATGCGGTCTTCAACTAGAAGGAGGGAGGGCAAGTACGTCTTGATGTCCAGGTATAGGCTCCGGTTGATCGGACCGGCATCGCACCGCGCGAGCACGCGCTCGAGCTCGGACCGGGGGTCGTAGGTCCCCAAGCGTCGCGCCTCGTCGGGGACCAACAGTGCCTCCCGTTCTTGATCGTCGAATTGTGCCTCGTGACCGTATCGGGCGAGCTCCCGATTCACGAGGGCGTAGAGAGGCAGTCCGACGACTCGCTTCCAGCCTTCTTCTCGCAATCTCCACCGGAGAGAACGGAGGATTTGCATCGCTTCCGGAACATCCCGGCGTCGCCACACCTCCCACAAGTACGGCACGATGTACGCCGGATAGCCTGCGAAGAGCTCGTCGCCGCCGTGCCCCGTCAGGACGACCCGCACCTCCTTCGATGCGATCTCCGCGATGTACCATTGCGGGATTACGCTCGGTCCGACTCGAGGTTCGTCGAGATGGTACAAGATGCGGGGGAGGATCTTCGGGAACTCCGTTGGGTCGAGGAGCAGATCGTAATGAATCGTGTCCGCGAGCAGGGACACCTCCTCGATCAGCCCGCTCTCGTCGTACTCCTTTTCGGCGAAGTATACGCTGAAGGTCTTGAGTCGGTCCGCGAGATCCTGGCTTGCCCGGAGCACAATCGCCGAAGAGTCGAGCCCGCCGCTCAGATGGCTCCCGAGCGGCACATCGCTCATGAGCTGCATCTCGACCGATTCGTCGAGGAGGGCGCGGAATCGCTTGATCGCTTCGGCCTCGTCGCGGACACCCTCGCGGAAGGAGAGGTCCCAATACTCTCGGACCTCGGCTCGACCGTCCTTGGCCGTCAGATAGTGACCGGGAGGCAGGACCTTGATTCCCTCGAAGAAGGTCTTGTCCCCGAAGACGTTTTGAAACGTGAGGTAGTCGGCGAGGGCCCGCCGGTCGAGCGACCGCGGCACCGTGGGGTCGGCGAGGATCCCTTTGATTTCCGATGCGAACGCGATGCGACCCTCGGCCTCCCGGAAGTACAGCGGCTTGATCCCGAGTCGGTCTCGGGCCAGGAGCAGCCGCCGCTCGCCTTCGTCCCAGATTGCGAAGGCGAACATCCCGTTCAGTTCATGGAGTGCGTCGGGCCCCTTCTCTTCGTACAGATGGACGATTGCCTCCGTGTCGCTGTTCGTGCGGAGGGTGTGGCCGCGTTCGAGGAGTCCCTCCCGGAGGGGCTTATAGTTGTAAATCTCCCCGTTGTACACGATCCATGAGCGGCCCGACTCGTCGGACATCGGCTGGAAGCCCGTCGGCAGGTCGATGATGCTGAGACGCTTGTACGCGAGGACGCACGTTTCGAACGCCTTCACCGCGTCCGCATCGGGCCCACGGTGATGCAGGGTCTCGTTCATCCGGCGGACAAGGTCGACGTCGATGCCTCCTCGCGGATCATACACGCCACAGATCCCGCACATCTCACGACCGCCCGGCGAGGTCCTGGTAGGCGCGGACGAGACGCGCCTGCTCCGCGCCCCAGTTGTATTCTCGTTTCGCGGCCTCCAGCCCGTTCCGCCCGAGGCGCTCCGCGAGCGCGGGATCATCTCGAAGCCGCTCGACGGCTCCGCGGAAGCCCGCATTCGTGTATGGCACAATGAGGCCGCACTCCTCGTGGTCGACGATTTCCGCCATCAGGAGGCCCTCCGTCACGATGCACGGTCGGCCCGTCACCATCGCCTCGAACATCTTGTTCGAGATTCCGACCTTCGAGATCCGGTGGCCGGGGTCCAGCATCGCGAGGACCGCGTGCGAGTCGAGGGTCATCGGCAGGACCTGTTCGTTCGGCACGACGCCCAGGAAAGGCGTGTTCGAGTGGCGAGCGCACCGTTCCCTCACGGTTGGCGTGAGTTTCTTGCTTCCTCCCAGTACGAGCCGCACGTCGGGCATCTCCCCGACGACGTCGATCGCCTGGAGGATGAACCGGCTGATGTGGAGAGTGCCCAAGTAAATCACGGTGAAGGGCGGCCCCGGAGGCGGACGGTAAGCGTCGAGCGTGAGTTCGTGGCTGTTCCGGACGACGATCGAGTCGTGACCCGACACCCGGTCGATGTATTCCTTGACCGCCTCGTTCACGGCGATGACCATGTCCGCCTGTGGCGCGAGTCGCCGTTCCATCCGGAACACATAGTCGACGACGGGGCGCGGCACGTCCGTCTCGATCATGTATCCAAAGACCTCATGGGCGTCGTACACGATCGGCGTTCCCGCGATTTCCTTGAGTCGGATTCCGATTGGAAGGGTGTCGAGGTCGTGACAGTGGACGACGTCGAACGCGAGGTGCTGGGCGATGGAGACCGCGCGGCGCCACCACAGCGGATTGCGGAACAGGTCCTTGCCCAGGAGCCACATCAGGCCCTCTGTCCTCACGAGGTAGACGTCGAATCCATCCCACATCGTGCGTGCGGGCTCGCGGCCCGATCGGTCCCAGCCGATGAAGGCGACCGTGTGGCCGGCGGCGCGGAGGGCTTTCGCCTCCTTGAGGATGCGAGAGTCGTGCACCACGTCGTTCGAGACAAGCATGAGGATTCGCATCGCGTGCTCACCCGAGGAATTCGTTCACGATCGTGGCGATCCGGGTCCCGGTCGTCCCATCCCCGTAAGGATTCGGCCAGTCCTTCTTCGCATCGAGTTGGGAACGCGCCGCTTTCGTAACCCGCGGCGGGTCCGTGCCCGCGAGGACGTTCGCCCCGATGTCCAACGTCTCTGGACGCTCCGTATTCTCGCGAAGGGTCACGCAGGGCACCCGGAAGAAACAGCACTCCTCCTGGAGACCGCCCGAATCCGTGAGGACGAGGGCCGCGTTCTTCTCGAGGACGAGCAGGTCGAGGTAGCCGGTCGGCTCGATCCGACGAAGGGATTGAATGTCTGAGGCCCGGCGCTCGAGACTGTGCGCACGCAGCGCTTTCGCCGTGCGCGGATGGATGGGGAAGATAATCGGGAGACCGGTCTCGCTTCCGACGGACGCGAAGGCATCGAGCGCCGCCGCGAGGCGTGCCTTGTCGTCCACGTTCTCCGCTCGGTGGAACGTGAGCAGAAGGTAGCGACGGGGCGTGAGCTCGAGTCGCTCGAGGACGTCGGACCGTTCCTCCGCAACCGCGACGTTCTGCGTGAGCGCGTCGATCACGCTGTTCCCGACGACGTGGACTCCGCGCGTCACGTTTTCCCGGGCCAGGTTCGCTTTCGACAGTTCCGTGGGAGCGAAGAGGATACGCGACAACTGGTCGGCGACGATCCGGTTCATTTCTTCGGGCATCGTCTTGTCGAACGACCGGATGCCGGCCTCGACGTGTGCGAGCGGCCGTCCGAGCTTGTTCGCGAGCAGCGCACCCGCGAGGGTCGTGTTCGTGTCCCCGTGGACGATCACGAGATCCGAGTTCCCCGCGACCTCGGCGACGTCGCGCATCGTCGTCGCGACCTGCAGGTAGGGTGGCTGTTCCTTCAGCTCAAACCGGTGGTCCGGCTCCCGGAGTTGCATGTCGCGGAAGAAAATGCGGTCCATCACCAGATCATAATGTTGCCCGGAGTGCACGAGGACGTGCTCGTGATCGAGGCGGTCGAGCGCCTTGACCACCGGGGCCATCTTGATGATTTCCGGACGGGTCCCGACGATCGTGACGATACGGCCCATAGGAGGAGACTCGCGAGTAATCGAGGGCCGATAATAAAGATAGCCTTCCAGAGCGCGCGATGTCGAAACCATCATTACCGCGGCTCGGTTACGAGCCGCGTTGTTCGTCAGCATCATCGTGACGGTCCGCAATGAAGCTCGGAATATTGCCGCTTTGCTGGACAGCCTCTTGGTGCAGGAGCCGCCCTTCGAGGTGATCGTCATCGATTCGGACAGCGAGGACGCGACCCGCGACATCGTGCGGCGATACGAGCAGCGATACGACTTCGTCCACCTGTACATCTTTGGAGGGACCCGCGGGGCCGGCCGAAACTTCGGGATCCGGAAGGCGAAGGGTGACGTCGTCGCCTTTGTCGACGGCGATGCCATCGCGAATCCGTTCTGGCTGAAGGAGATCCGACCCGGCCTCGTGCACACGAGCATCGTCGCCGGCCGGACGATCCAAATCGGGTACCGCCCTTTCGAGGAACTCGAGCGCGTCGAACTGATCGTGAAGGGCACGGATGTCACCTACCCGTCGTCGAACTTGGCGTATCGCAAGTCCGTGCTCGACGAGATCGGCGGGTTCGATGAGTGGTTCATCACGGCGGAGGATGTCGACCTGAACATGCGTGCGGTCCGGGCCGGTCACGCGATTACGTTCCGAGCGGACGCAATCGTCTACCACCGCACGCGCGCCTCCATGTTCGATTTCCTCCGGCAAGCCTTCTGGAACGGAGCCGGGCGGAAGCAACTCACGTTGAAGCATGGGGTGCTCTGGAGCCGCTACCGTCCGGAGGAGATGCTTCGGCAAAGGACGAGCTTCTGGTCTCTCCTGCGACTGAGCGGTGCTCTCCTCGGATACGTCGGGTACAAGTTCTTCGGGGAGCCGTTGCCCCGCCGAGCGCGAAACCCTTATGCGACGTAGCCAGCATGGCGCGCGCCAATGCCCGAGGTTTCCGTCGTCATCCCGACGATGAACGAGGAGGCCTCGATCGGCGCCGTGATCGACGAAGTGCGGAGCGCGCTCGTGGACTGGGACCTCGAAATTCTGATCGTCGACACAGATTCGCGAGACCGGACGAGGGGCATCGCGATCGCGAAAGGGGCTCGGGTCGTGCCCGAACCGCAGCGGGGCTACGGTCGTGCCTACAAGACCGGTTTCGCGGCTGCGACGGGCACCTTCGTGGCGACGCTCGACGCCGATCTGACGTACCCGGCATCCCGGTTCCCCGACTTCCTGGCGGCGCTCGCGGAAGACCGCGCGGACTTCTTATCCGGAGACCGCCTCTCCGGCCTCCCCGACGGCGCGATGACGGGGATGCACCGCGTGGGCAACGAGATCCTCAACATCGCTTTCCGGAGCCTGTATGATTCGGGGGTCCGCGACTCCCAATCCGGCATGTGGTCGTTCCGGCGGTCGATTTTGCCCCGACTGCGGCTGGTCCACGACGGCATGGCGTTCTCCGAGGAACTCAAGGTCGAGGTGATCCGCGCCGGATTCCGGTTCCTCGAGATCCCGATTGCATACCGAGTTCGGGTCGGGGACAAAAAGATCCGAAGCGTGAGCGACGCGACCGGGAATCTGATGTGGCTCGCACGGAAGCGGGTTGGTTGGGTCCCGCGGCTGCCCTGATCACTCCGCCAAGATCTCCGCGAGCTTCTGCCACTCCCGCACGAAGCGCCGCGGGTCGAAGCTCCCGTCGACGTAGCGGCTCAAAGCCTTGTGGATGCCCGGATCGAGGTCTGAGACGAGGAGTTGCCACGCCTCCCAGTGCTCCATCGACTTCCAGGTCCAGGCGCCTTCCAGGTCGAGGTGGTGCGGCCCGTGGTCCTCCCACGTCACCCGGACGGTCCCGAACTCAATCGCGAGTTCGTACACGAGGCGCGCCAGGAGGACCGACTCCTCCTTCGGCATCGCGAGTTCGTCTCCCTTCCGGAGCCGTCGCGGGTATTGGATCCGCAGCGCGGTGAGCCCTTCCGCGGCGGCGAGCGACGCGTTCGTCTTGTCCATCGTCAGGAAGAACACACCCTTGCGGAAATCGATCCCGCGAAGGAACGCCTTGAATTGGTCGCGGATCATCGAGTCCGCGTTCACGATCGTCAGGCCATCCGGCGATAGGTGCAGCTGCTCCGGATTCGTCGGGCCCACAACGAGGACGCTGAGGCCCTGGTAGCCTTCCGTCCCTTTCAGGGTCGTGATCTCCTGCAGGGCGCGATACCCGCGGCGGCCGGCGTGCGAGAGCCGGTTGCCCTTCTTCATGTTCGCGGCGTTCTCGAGCTCCTTCATCACGACGCCGGGGATGACCAGGAGGATCCAGTTCACGCTCTCCTTGTACGGTCGCACGTGGATCCGGTGGAATTCGTCGAGGAGGTGCTCCCCCAGGATCGAGGCGTACAGGATGTTCGTG
>DASWGO010000195.1:0-5524 GCA_036393695.1 Thermoplasmata archaeon | reverse complement strand
AGGATGTCGACCGGCTCTACTGGATGGTGGCGAAGCAGTACAACGTCGCCCACACGGGCAGCGGCGGGATGGCTCCGGACGTGGCCTCGAAGATTGCGTTGCACAACTACCGGCTGATCGCGAAGCTTTTCGAGCGGATTGGAGACCATGCGGAGCGCATCGCGCGGACGTATCCCGTCTTCGCGGAGGGCCGGCTCGAGCCGAAGCTGTTGAAGGAAATGGACGTCGCGCGGGAGTCCGCCATCGCGATCCTGGACAAGGCCTTCACCGCCCTGCTCACCGCGGACATCGACGCGGCCAACTCAGCTGTTGACGACCTCGACAAGCACCAGAAGTTGATCGACGGGCTCTCCCACCATGTCGCCTCGAGGAAGGGGGAGGAGCTGCTCGCCCTCGCGGCGATTATCGACAGCCTCGGCCGCACCGCGGGCTATGCCGCGGACATCGCGGAGATCGCGATCGACCATGCAGTCTACCAAGCCCCGTAATCTCCATAGGCCTACGGGAAATACGAACGAAAGGTTTCTGGCCGACGGATGAGGTGAATTCGCCGATGAGTGCAAGCGAAGTATCCGTGCCTCTCCCTCCGGAAGAGGTCGTCCGGCGCTTCTACGAATTCCTCGCCCGGGGTCAGCTCGTCGACGCCCTGGACTTGTTCACGACGGACGCTCGGCTCCGCGAGGGGTCCAAACGCGAATCCTCCGGGATCCGCGCGATTGCCGCCTCCCTCCTGCCGTATCGGGAGCCGCAGGAGATTTCCGTCGAGCAAGTTGAGGCGGATGGCCCCGAGGTCCGAGCGGTCGTCCGATCGAAGAAGGGTCGTTCGGTTGGCCGATTTTCCGTCGCAAGGGGCCGAATCCAGAGCGCCCAGATGTAGCGACTGTGGCGCACTCGGCGGTTTCCGGCTCGGTCTCGCTTAGCTCTTCAGGACCTTCTCAAAACATTCGTCCATGCCGCGGAACTCGGCGATGTCGCCCCCCCAATTCGAGAGGATCGCCGCGTACCGGTCTTCGAAATCCTGCAACGAATCGCTGACGAGATACCTCACGTGCTCCGCGTCGAGCTCCTTCGCGATGGCCGCCGCGACGGTGTGCGTCCCCCGGACGAAATGGATCGTGTACGTCCCATACCGGAGCTCGTCAAGCGTGCCCGTCTTCGACGCCAGGGTCTGTTGCACGAACTCTTGGACCGCGACGAGCATGCCGCTCAGCACGTCCCGGTCGATGTCGGTGCGGAGTGAGTCCGAATAGTGCCTGATCAGGACCCCGCTCTTCGCCATGATGAAGAGCTCGGAGATGCCCGCGGTCGTGCCGAACGCGATGCCGAGCGCCTCTGCGACCTTCGAGGCGGTCCGTTTCATCTCGATTTTCAGGACCCCGAGGTTCGTCGACCGGTCGACGAGCGTCAGCAGACTCACGTCGCCCGCCGCGAACTGCACGACGGCCACGTTCGCCTGGTCGCCGTCCATGATGATGAAACTGGGCCCCGTCATCTGGATGTTCTCGAAAACGCGGGCGCCCGACTGGGCGATCAGCGTACTCATCGCCGCCAAGACGGACGAGCTGACGCCGCTCTTGACGTCGTTCGCCACCGTCAGGCCGTTCGAATCCGCGATGACAGACCCGAGGATACCTCGGATCTTCTGGCGGAAGTTGAGCAGGATTTTCTCGAGCTGTCCTTCGATTCCCTCATCCGAGAACGTCGAGAGCTCCGCCTTCCGACGCGAGTCACTTCGCTGCATCGGTCTCACTTCCCGACCGGTCCAGCCGGGCCATCTCGGCCTTCTGGACGGAACGAGACTTCGAACCGCGGCGGATCCGGAACAACGTCACTCGGGGCGGTCGCACGATGACGAACAATTCGTAGGTGCCGTACGCCATGGCCCCCAACCACACGACGAGCACCACGGATGCCGCCGCGGTGGGGAGGGTCACGCCGACCGAAGGCAGGATGATGGCAATGGTGAGGGCGATGAACCCGATCGTGAACGCGCCGAGGAACCGTTGGATTCGCTTTTCCATGATGAACATCCGGGCCCTCCGGACATCCCGGTCCATGCGGGTGAAGGCGACGAACGTCAGTCCGAGGAGACCGCTGAGGGCCACGAAGAAGGCGATGAAGCCGAGCGTGAGGACGGGGTCTGCCATGCGAGGTTCGACGCTCTCATCCTTGGAGGCTTCCTCCCTGCAAATAAGCATATCGTCCTGAATGTTCCCTTTTGGGATTGTCCCCGCTTCGACGCGCCGAGGCCACCCGGCCCGGACGGATTCGGCGGTCTAGGTGGCAGAGACTTTGGGTCTGCTGGCATGCCGTCTTCGGCCCTGGCGTCATTCGTTGCCGCGAGGCGTCCCGGCCGCCTCCGCCACGCCGGTCCACGAGTCTACAGCGAGGGCGTCCCAGGAGGGCCGGAAGGTCCTACCGAAGTTCGACTATCGCCGCCCCAACCCCGCCCGGGCGTTCGCACGACGAGATCGTCCAGATCGTCCGCCTTGAGCGCGGACAGTTCGTTGTCCGGAATGCTGAGTTGCTTTCGTCTCCCAGCGATCCCTCCGTTCCTAAGCGACCCAAACCGATACCGCATGGGACGTCCCGACGCGGTCGTCTCGGCCACCTCTGCCACGCCGTTCTCGATCAGGTAATGCAGCATGAAACGTCGGCTCTCATCCGACCATTCCGGGAACCGGCCGTACGCTAGCTTGGACACTTGGATGGTCGAGACCTCCCGCCCCGCGAGGTCCCGCGCGAATTCGAACGCGTCGTACGCCTCGTAGGGATCGAATGACAACGACCGATTCGGCGAATGACGGGGGACGCTTCCCTCGATCAGGGCATCCGCCTCGTCGATTTTCTGGCGGAGTTCGGTGAATTTCCTCACCCTCGAATCCCGGCTTAGGACTTTGAGTTCTGCTATCCACGCCTGAAGCTGGGACCGGACGATTGATGTGAGATTCTTCGGCAAATCAGCGTTCAACTCCCATCCTCGTATCCACGGCCATGGCATGGTGGCTATATAATAGTGTCTGACCAATGTCCAATCGGCACTATTGCCTAGCGACCACTTTTGCTAAGCGGGTCGGGCCACATAGATTCATGTACCCCGAATTTATCGGGGTGCCTCGCGGTGTTTTCTTTGGATCGAATCGTCACCGTGTTTGGGAAGAAGGAATTCGCGACGATACGTCTCTATTGCAAGCGTAAACGGCTCAGCCTCTATTCCCTGGCGAAGGCGGCAATCCGGGAATATGTGCAGCGCCACCCGTAATCCCCGAGACGGACCTTCCGCTCGTCGACCGCCCGGATGGCTCGTGGAACCACGTAAGGGCGCGTTGTCCTTCCCCTCGGAGTCGCTCGGTTATTGACGAACGAAAGGGACCTGACTCGTCGAAGGGCGTCCCGCGGCAGCCTTCGGTGGTCGTACCGGATGCGGAAGTCGCAGCGCAGCGGGCCATGGCGGATCCGGGGCCCCTTGGGAAGGTACGGGACGAACTAGATAATAGTGCCTGCCTAATATGTAATACTCACTAGTGCCCACCGAATGCGTCGGCATACATTCATCTACCCCGAACGTATTCTGGGGTAACGAGGAGGTGCGCTTTGTTTCGAATCGTCACGGTTTTTGGTCAGAAAGAGTTCGCGTCGCTGCAGGTCTTTTGCAAACGCAACCGACTCAGCCTGTACTCCCTCGCGAAGACGTCGATCCGGGAGTACGTGATGCGCCACGCGTGATCCGGGACGCTCCCTCGCGACCTACGCGTGAATTCGCGAATGCGTCAGACTTCGGTCCGAACGCTCGTCCTCGCCATGCGGATTGAAGGGTCGGTCAGGCACACACAGATTCGTGGGCCGGGAGGCAAATTCAAGTCGGGACGATGCGTGGCGCCTCGGCCTAGGCCCCCATCATGAGCTCCGAGACGCGCGAAAGTCGTGAGGAACGCGAAACCGCAAGGATGGAGGCGTTCAGCGATGGCGTGTTCGCGTTTGCGATTACTCTGCTCGCGCTGAACCTTCGCGATCCTGCCGGGAATGGCGTTTCGTTGTCTCAGGGCCTCATCAACGAGTGGCCTTCGTTTTTCGCCCTGGTGACGAGCTTCGTCACCGTGCTGATCATGTGGATGAACCATCACAACATGTTCAACTACATCCGGAAAATCGATCGCCGACTCATGCTCCTCAACGGCGTGCTCCTCCTCTTCGTCGTCCTCACGGTGTTCAACACATCGCTGGTCGCCGATCATATCCAGCAAGCCGATTCCAACGTGGCCGCCACCCTGTACGCGGGTACGTTCTTCGTCTTGGCGATCGTGTGGAACGGTCTCTGGTGGTACTGCACCTCCGGGCGTCGCCTTCTCGGAAGAGACGTCACGGACGCGCAAGCGAATACGATCACGCGCCAGTACCGCGTCGCACCGCTATCCTACGGAGTGGCGCTGGTCATCGCTCCGTTCAGCGGGCTCGCCAGCGTGGCGGTGATCCTAGCCGTCGCCGGGTTTTTCGCGATTACTGCGACGATCAGCGACTGAGCTCGCGCGGGTCGATGGGCCCATTCGCATCGGGCTAGCGCGCCGCGCTCCAAAGCATCGCCCCCAGGCCGAGGGCCTCGAAGGCCCCGATCCCGAGCAGGTAGGGATCGAGGGCGCTCGGGACGATGGCCATCATCGTGAAGAAGGAGTAGACGACGAGCGCATTCTGGGCCAGGAATGCAGCCGCGAACAGGAGCAGGGCGAGGGTGAAGGGAGCCTTCGTGCGTGCGTACACCCCGCGGTACACGATCAAGAGGCTTGAGGCGAGGCCGATATTCGCGACGCCGATGAGGATGCTCACGACCATCAACTCGCTCACGAGTCTCGGGCCTCCGGTACTACTCTCGGGTCCATGGATGTTTTCCTGAACCTCATTCGGACGCACCTCCGGCGCGCGGCATCATGCGTCGGATCTCTTCGAAAACCGCGTAGTTCGCCTCGAGGTAGGGAGCGAGGAAGTAGGGGGACGCATACGCGTCTCCGGTCGGCCGCGTCAGGAGCCCATTCTTCACGAGCAGGTCCAAGTGATGTCGGATTGTGCGGTAGTCCAGGCCGAGGGAGGTTGCGAGCTGATTCGCGTTGCACGGCCTTGCCCGGATGGCCTCGATGATCCGGGCGCGGTTCGGGCCTCCGCGGGTGCCGGCGATCACGAACCACAAGAGCTGACGAAGGGCCGCGCTCACAGTCGTCCGCGCGCAGTACGGACTGGCCGGATAAAGAGGGTGTCGTGGCTCAGCTCACCACGGGGCAATTTACGTAGATGTCCGTGGTCTCCAGGTTGACCTGGCCCGCGTCGCGGGCGGCGAGGATCGAACGGGCATCTTTCAGGCTGTTCGCGGTGTACGTCGCATCGACCACGACCTTCACGACCCGCCATAGATCGCTGTAGCCCGCGGCCCCCGGGAGGACGTCGATGACGTTCCGTTGGCCGGAGACCGGGGTTCCATCCGAATGGAAGAAGGCGTAGATGGGGGCATCCTGGACGACGGAGCCTTCCGACGGGG
>DASWGO010000194.1:0-6235 GCA_036393695.1 Thermoplasmata archaeon | reverse complement strand
AAGGAGGAGGTGAATCGATGAGCGTAGAAGAGAATCTCAAGGTGGTCGACGCGTCGACGAAGGCCGCTAACGATCACGACCTCGACCGGTTCGAAAGCTTCCATCTGAATTCCGTCATTCAACGGGATCCACAACATCCCGAGGGGATCAAGGGGTGGAAGGCAATTCGAGCTGGGCTGGAGCCGTTTCTCAAGGCATTCCCCGACATCCGGTTGGTGACGGAACGTCAGTTCGGCGCCGGGGACTGGATCACGCAACTGAGCCACATGCGAGGAACCCACTCGGGACCGCTGGAGGTGCCGGGGGGCCCGACAATTCCCGCAACGAACAAGTCCGTCCGACTTCCGGTCGCCATGATTGCGAGACTCGAGGGCGGCAAGTTTGCGGAGATCAACCTCTATTTCGATCAGGCGGGGTTGATGGCCCAGCTCGGACTGGCCCCACAAGCACCGCCGCAACGGAAGCCATAACGCAACGAACGTGTCGCGGACGAGAGAGCGAGGACCCAGCGTTAGCTTAGACGTCCCCGAGCCCTGCCGTTGATCGACGGAAGATTCTCCGTGTGGCAGGTTCAGAGGTGTTGCAGACTTGGCGACGAGCGATAACGCGCGGGTCGCCACCACCTGGCGGGGGCGCTTCCGATAATGCGACCGCTCCCCGACCGGGGCGTTCTACGAGGTCACGCACCGAGCTGGAAAGCTCTTGGAGCAAGAGCACGGTTAGCGGCGAAACGCTTTCCGTTCATGCGCAGTTTGTTGCGCAGCTTCAAGCTAGACGGCCGTCCCAGCTTCGTAGCTTCGGGGTTCTGAACTTCCGAGCGTGCTTCGGGAATCCGGTTGGCCCGCTCAATCGGCATTTTGTTTCCTGGCCTGATAACGGATGGGTAGCCAATATATACGATGCGCTTGGGTCGGGCCCTGCGTCGCAGAATCAAGGCCAATCCTCGAACCCGCCCGTGGGAACCGGACGGATCTAGGGTTGTTGCCAGATTTGCGCGGATCGGAGAAACACTCCCCGGGTGGAGCAGATGTCACGAGTCGATATCGAGCCAGAAACCAAGGGAACGATGGTTGGTCTGGATCGCTTGCCGCCGAAGGAACAATTGGGCATCCTCAAATCCTTCCTGGAGAGAGTCGGGGAAGGGGTCGTCGTCGTCGACCGCACTGGCCGGTTCCTCGTGTTCAACCCGACCGCAGAGCGCGTATTCGGCATCCCTCCGCCAGGGTCAACCTTATATCAACGTGCGGTTCGGGACTTTCAGATCTTCCGTGCGGATGCGCGAACTCCGTTGCCGCCTCAGGAGCTCCCGCTCGCGCGAGCCCTGAAGGGGGAGAGCACCGACCATGTCGAGCTCTTCTTACGCAACTCGATTACGCCGGAAGGGGTTTGGATCAGTATCTCGGGACGGCCTCTCGTTGATGAGGCGGGATCCCTTGTTGGCGGTGTCGTCGTGTTCCAGGATATCACGGAGCGCAGGCGGGCGGAGGAGGAGCTACGGGAGAGCGAAGAACGATTCTCCAACGTCTTCCATGCCAGCCACACCGCCATTGCGATTGCGACGCTCGAAGGCTCCTACCTTGACGTGAACGAAAGCATGCTACGCCTGACGGGTTTCAGCAAGGCCGAGCTGATCGGTCACACCTCGCTCGACCTGGGCCTCATCGATCCGGTCATACGTGAAAGGCTAGCCCAGCAACTGCGCCGGGAAGGCTCAATCCAAGACGTGGAACTGGAAATTCGGGACAAGCTGCGCAATGCACACGTGATCCTGTCCTCCATCCAACGGATACAGTTTGGCGGGGAAAAACGGTTCCTCAACATGTTCCACGATATTACGGATCGCAAGCGGGCGGAGAGGGACCGGGACCGCCTGTTCAACTTTTCCCTAGACATGCTGTGCATCGCGGGCTTCGACGGCTACTTCAAGCAGTTGAATCCCGCGTGGACGAAGGTCCTCGGATGGACGAACGAAGAGCTGATGTCGAAGCCGTATCTGGACTTCGTCATTCCCGAAGATCGCCAGCCGACGATCGACGCGGCCGGAGGCCTAGGGGAAGGCAAGACGGTCATCACGTTCGAGAACCGGTATCGCTGCAAGGACGGATCCCACCGATGGATGTCGTGGAACGCCTATCCCCTTATGGAGGAAAAGCTGATTTTCGCCGCCGCCCGCGACATCACCGACCAAAAACAGGCGGAGGAGATCCGATCCCGACTGAGTGCAATCGTCGAGTCCTCGGAGGATGCGATCCTCAGCAAGACCGTGGACGGGATCATTCTCACGTGGAATCATGGGGCGGAACGCATGTACGGCCATACCGCTGAAGAGGCGATCGGGAAAAACATCTCGATGCTGTCTCCGAGGAATCACATCGCTCAGATTCCCGAGCTTTTGCAGAAGATCAAGGCAGGGGAGACCGTGCCACAATTCGAGGCGATCCATGTGAGGAAGGACGGAACTCCTATCCATGTATCCCTGAGCATGTCTCCCATACGAGATGCATCGGGCCGGGTCGTCGGGGCGTCAACGATTGCCCGCGACATTACCGATCGCATGAATGCACAAGAGCAAATCGCGCGGCAGGGGAAAGAGCTCGTGCGCTCAAACGCGGAGCTCGAGCAGTTCGCGTATGTGGCGTCGCATGACCTGCAAGAGCCGCTGCGTATGGTCGCGAGCTACACGCAGTTGCTGGCCAAGCGCTACAACGGGAAGCTGGACAAAGAAGCGGACGAGTTCATCGGTTTTGCGGTCGACGGAGCGAACCGGATGCAGAGGCTCATCAACGACCTCTTGGCGTACTCGCGGGTCGGCACGCGCGGCAAGGAATTCCAGCCGACCGATCTTGGGGTGGTCCTGGAGGAGGTCCTCGCGGACCTCCGCCTTGCCATCCAGGAGAGCAACGGGGAGATCACGAAGGACCCCATGCCGACCGTGATGGCCGACGAGGCTCAGCTTGCGCACGTCTTCCTGAATCTCGTCGGCAATGCGATCAAGTTCCACGGGACGGAGGAGCCGAGGGTCCACATCGCAGCGAAGAAGAATGGGCGCGAGTGGACGTTTTCGGTCAGGGACAACGGCATCGGCATTGAGCCGAAGTATTTCGATCGACTCTTCGTCATGTTCCAACGACTCCACCGGCGAGACGAGTATCCCGGAACCGGCATAGGCCTCGCGGTCTGCAAGAAGATCGTCGAGAGACACGGAGGTCGGATCTGGGTCGAATCGAAACCTGGCCACGGTTCGACATTCTATTTCACGATTCCTGAAAGAGGGAGTGAATAGCCGTGTACGGGAAGGGATCCGGAAAACCAATTGAAATCCTGCTCGTCGAGGACAACCCCGGCGATGTGCGCTTGACAATGGAGCTTCTGAAGGAGAGCAAGATTCGTAACCGCATCAACGTCGTCAACGACGGAATCGAGGCGATGGCTTACCTTCGTAAGGAGGCGAAGTTCGGTGGGGCGCCTCGCCCAGATCTCATCTTGCTCGACCTGAACATGCCGAGAAAGGATGGGCGCGAAGTGTTGGCCGAAATCAAGCAGGATCCCGATCTCAAACAGATTCCCGTGGTCGTTCTGACGACTTCCGCCGCGGAACAAGACATCGTCCGGAGCTACAACGACCATGCGAACGCCTACATCACGAAACCGGTGGACTTGGACCAGTTCGCGAAGGTGGTGAAGTCCGTCGAGGACTTCTGGTTCACAGTCGTGAAGTTCCCAAGGGAGCATTGACAGTATGGCACCGGAGACGTTCAGGATTCTGCTCGTGGAGGACAACCCCGGTGACGCCCGCTTGGTCCGGGAGTACCTGAAGGATGGGGCCGTATTCCAGGCTGATCTGGCACACGCAGAGCGTCTCTCTGAAGCTCGGCGAATGCTTGAGACAGACCGCTTTGACGTCGTATTACTAGACCTCTCCCTCCCGGACAGCCGGGGTCTCGATACGATTGTGGGGGCGGTGAAACACGCCCGGGGCATTCCCATCGTGGTGCTCACCGGCCTCGACGACGAGGAATTGGCCGTTCAGGCGGTTCGTACGGGCGCGCAGGACTATTTGCTGAAAGGCCGGATGGACGGCAGCTCGGTGTCACGTGCGATTCGATACGCGATTGAGCGCGCAAGACGTGAGAGAGCGGACGTTCTGCAGAAGACCCGGACGACGCATCTTTGGAAATCGATGTTTCGGATCCTTGGGCCCGGAGCCCCCGCCGTCCTCTATCGGGCCGGATTTGACGCCGGGTCGACCACGTTCGACTTCGTCATGGAGACGTGGAAGCCTCCCGATGACGATTCGTTTGTCCGAGCTGTCCGAGAGCATCTTTACTCTGCGGGACTTGGGGATGTTCGCACCCTGAGGCTGGAGCGACAGGCGCAACGCGCCGTCGCAACGGTCTATGACACCTTCGAGAGCGGTCAGCACGGACCTTTGGCTCCGACCCCGGTGTGCCATTTCTTGAGGGGACTCCTCAGCGGCCTGACAAACCGAATCACGGAAATCCCAAATGTTGTCTGCGACGAACTGAAATGTCAGGCGAAGGGAGATGCAGCGTGCGAGTTTGCCGTCCATCCGATGCTAGGCTGAACGCGGCGAGCCACCGCCGGCGGAGGTGATCCGGTGGTGGACGGAGGTCCCCCGAGCCTGGGGGAACGACTTGAGGCCGCGATTGAGCGGACGCGCCGGCTCAGCCCCGTTCGATCCCTCACCGTCACTCGCCGGGATGGGCTCGTTATCGTTCATCACGTGGCGCCAGGGCAGGACCCCCGCTTGGCCGCGGCGATGGCGGCGGCGACTGTGGGCGGAGCGGCCTCCGCGGCCCAAGAGCTGCATCAGGGAGCCGTCGAGCGCGTCATCATCGAGTGTTCGGCGGGCAAAATGATCGCGATCGGGGCGGGCCCGGAAGCGATCGTCCTGGCATTGTATGATCGAGAAGCGAATCTGGGCCTGGTTTTGCACGAGCTGACACGGGCGGCGCAGGCGATCGACCAGATCCTTGAGCAGTATGGATAAATGGAGTTGGTTGGAGGCCGCACGCTGATACCGATCCGGACGCTGGAATCCCGTCTCCTCGGAGTGCCGCATCGTTCCGGCAGACGAACCGAAGAGGTCGTTCTGCGGAGCTCAACTTCTCACTCGGACGAATAACGCCCACACCTTGAAGAGTCGTGTAGTCTCTGAGCGACCGTGCCCTCCCAGATCCGCCGGATGCAGCTGAAAATCTGCGTCGTCGGCGATCGAAGTGTTGGAAAGACGAGCCTAATTCAGCGGTACGTCTTCGATACGTTCTCTGACGCATACCAGGGAACCCTCGGGACGAAGATGCACCTCCTCCAGTTCGTCAAGGAGATCGCCGCGGAGGAGAAGGTCGAGGCGGAGGTGGCGCTGTTCGACCTCATGGGGGAGCACAGCGCCCGGGACCTTTTCCGTGACGCGCTGTTCTGGGGTGCCCACGGCTTCGTCGCCGTGTGCGACGTGACGCGCTCCGAGACGTTCGACGCCCTCATCGAGTGGGCAAACGTCGTCCGATCGATTGCTGGGGCGATACCGTCCCGAGTCCTGCTCAACAAAACGGACCTCCTCTCCGATCCCGTCGTCCCTCCCGGATTCCGCGACAGGCTCCGAGCGGTCTTCCCGGACGTCCCCTACTCTCTCGTCAGCGCAAAAACCGGCGCGGAGGTGGAGCGTGCGATGAGCCTTCTCCTCGAAGCAGTTGTGAACAATGTCCTCTCGAAATCGAGGGAGAGGCGAGCCGGACGGGTCGTCGGGAATCGCATTTTGACGTTCGCGGCGAGGCGTGGAGCGGTAGGCGTGACGAAGAACGAGCTCCTCGGGGCGTTCAAAGCCGTGGACTACAACGTCCTGATGACCGAGGTCGGCAATCTCGAGCGTGCAGGGTTGGTCGTTGTCGAAGAGATTGGACCCGCGAACTTCCGGGCGCTCCTAACCGCAGAAGGTGAGGCAGCCGCTAAGAAACTCGGACTCCATTCGTACATCGTTGACGAAATTTCCTAGCGTAATCGAGTTCGCCAGAGCGCATCCTCTCCCGCTCATTGACTGCGCTGACGCCTTAAGGAGCATTCGGGACTGGTGAGTGAAAGCGCCGGGCCACGAGGGCCCGGCATGAAGGGACAGGCGACATTAGGGGGCGTCCCTGACTGCCCTGCCACAGAGCACCCATGACCGCCTCGAGCAAGGCAGGCGCACGCCAAAGCCAAACCGTAGGCCCAAAATGTT
>DASWGO010000193.1:0-8149 GCA_036393695.1 Thermoplasmata archaeon | reverse complement strand
CCGTTGACGAGCTGATCGCCGAGGGTGACAAAGTCGTGGCGAGGATCACTGGATACGGCACCCATGAGGCAGATTTTCTTGGCATCCCTCGGACGGGGAAAGAGATCAAGATGAGCGGGATCGTGATCTGGCGCATCAGGGCGGGCAAAATCGTGGAGCACTGGGCCCAGAACGATACGCTGGGCTTGATGCAACAACTTGGGGTTTCTCGCCCGTAGGGTAGGCCACGGAGTCGTCCAGGCGATCGACCTCCAGGCCGTGTATCCGGTTCAGGACATTCGGAATGCCACTTGCCACCGCATTCTACTTGACGTAGCTTCCCTTGGGAGACCTGGTCGCGTTGCCTTCGTTGGACGTTCCATGCGAAGAAGGGATGCAATCGTGATACGACTGAACACGATGCGGAATCGGGATGTATTCAAGGCCGTGTTCTCTGAGAGACTCGTTGTGGATGCGCCTTGATGTCACGGTGCCCGATAGACGTCGACGATTCGGTCAGCTTCTTGTCCACTGGCTCATTGAGAGATTCATACACCTCAATCCGATCTTGAACCAATTCGATGAAGGCTTTGCCGACTCCCGGTTGCTCGTTGACCCAGGCCAATATCTCCTTGGCCTTGGAGATATTCGAAATCATGAGATTAAAGAAGCCGTGCTCGATATCACTTAGCCTACTCGATATGAGGAGCTCATCAAATTGAGAAGCGATTCTTTGATCGAGATTGGCTTTGGATCCCGGATTGGCGTAGAACACGACGAGATCGGCTATTATCGCGCCGTCCAATGCCTTTGGATTCCAGCTTGGGATAACGAATAGGGCCTTTTCCTCAATCATCCTTTGGAGTCTTCGTTTTACGGTCTTTTGGGACATTCCAACTTCCCTAGAAATTACAGAATACGATTGCCGAGGATCTGTCTGAAGCGCCTTGATGATTCTCCAATCGGAATGGGTTAGTTCAATGGAGCGCCCCGGAAAGGGGATGTTTGCACGAACCAAACTCTGAGCGTTCGACATGCTCGCAATCAGCTCAAACTCTTTCTTCGCAGAGATCTCGCCCTCGTACATCATGACGAGCGCCAACGAGGATCCATAAGAATCCGAGATGGCTAATACGCCGTGCATCAAGCTGAGTTTTCGTATTAGATCATCCTTCGCAGACGGGGGTCGAACATCAAACCACAGTTGAGCGAATCTGACGCCCAGGAGGCCGGGATTTACGATGAGCTGCCACCCCTTCAAGAAGCCACTCTGCTGAACCCTCTTGATCCGATTCCTGACGGTGACTTCGTCAACTCGGAGCTTCCTTGCTATGCTGCGGTAAGACTTCCGGAAATCAGATTGAAGGAGCGGACCTGTTCTGTCACGAAAAAATTCTCTACAGACTCTGAGATCCAAGCTGTCCACTTTGCAAAGACCGGGTGCAAGAAAGGAGAAACATGTCTATTAATTGTGTCCCTTTTGACTCAGAGAACTCAAGGCGTAGTTAACAGCGAACGAACCCTAACAGTCCTGAGTGGAGGCAGACACATCTTGAACGTCGAAGCTAGAGACGCGATGGCCGATGCAACCGGTTGGGCCGACCCAGCCGGGGATCGAGGGTTGCGCGAGGCCCGGAAACGCTTGTTGTCCCGATTCGTTCCCGGGGCTCGTACCCGCCGGGTGAAGTGGTCCATGGGATGGACCGAGTTGATCGAAGTCGGGGAAGGCCCGCCGCTGGTCTTGGTCCACGGTGGGCTTGGCGAAGCTGGCGGCTGGGTGCCGATCTTGACCTCTTTGGCGCGTCGGTTCCATCTCTATGTTCCGGACCGGCCTGGGCACGGCCTTTCCGACCCATTCGACTACCGGGGCGTCGACATGTCTGAACTCAGCGCAACGTTCCTCGCGGACGTATTGGATGACTGCAGTCTGCGAACCGTCCCCATCGTGGGATGTTCGATGGGCGGCTTCACTGCGATCGCCTTCTACTTGCGACATCCCAACCGCGTGAGCCAGCTCATTCTACCGGGTATGCCCGCGGGGCTCCAGCGAGCCGTCCCACCAGGCATCTATCAGGCTCAGAAGCTGATGCGTCTGTTGTCGACCCCGTCGCCGGGAGCGGTCATGCGTTCGGAGCTGGCCCAGCCCGCGGCCCGCGGACGGCTGCGTGAGGTGCAATCGGCGCTCGTTGCGCACCCCGAGCGCGTGGCCGAGGAATTCCTCGACTGCGACCGGTTCAATCTTCTCCGCAATCACCGCTCGTTCCGATGGTACCTGGATAGCGTAGTGACGCCGGAAGGTGTGAGCCCTCCTCTACTGCTTGACCAGCGGTGGGCCAAGCTCCAGGTTCCGACAACGTTCATTTGGGGCGAGAAGGATGTCTTCGCGACGGTCGAAAAGGGCAGGGCCGCTGCGGCCCGCGTGCCCACGAGCCGGTTCGAGCTCATCCAAGATGCGGGGCACGGCGTCTGGTTCGACGAACCTGATCGTGTTGCGGCCACTATCCTCGATTCTCTTGACCTGTCGAGCGGCGCAATCTAGTCCCTCGCCTCGTGCAGGAGCCCCAACCTCAAAACGCTGTGCGAAGTCTTTGCGCCCCAGTGGTATTTACGAAATCACAAGATCCCTTGTCGCCCGGTCTCGTTCAGCAGGCGACCGTGGCAATCATCGGCGGGTCGCCGGTCCACGAACCTACCGGGCCTCGGACCGGCGAAGGATGCGTTCCGACAGCCAAGCCGCGAAACCCGGCGGGTCAACCTCTCCGAGGAGAATCCGAAGGCGAACGTCCTTCACACCCGGGATCGAAGCAACGGCTCTGGCGGAGTCGTCGAGTTCACGTGCCGAGCCGTAAATCCCTAACATTCCTCGCGTCGGGGCTTCGACTTGCCGTTGAACCTGATTCGTGATTCGCTCGAGGATTGTGCGCAAGGCGGCCTCCCGCTCCCGCGCGGCATAACTGAAGCAGAGGAGGGCGAACGTCACCCCGCGGACGCCCGTGAAGCGAACGAGCGGTCGGATGTAGTGCACCCCTTCCTTGCGCAGCCGCTCCAGTCGCCGCTCCACCGTTCGGACGGTCACGTGCACTTTCTTGGCAAGGACGGTTGGCGTCTGTCGTGAGTCGCGGATCAAGGCGGTCAGAAGCTTGCCGTCAAGCGCGGAAAGCGGGACGAGGCGCGAATCGGGATAGTCCTCCGCCGTGTCCACCATTCGGGTGGTTCGATCCGCCTCGAGAATTTCTGAGAGCAGCTTCTCGGTCCGGTTCAGTGCGTCCGGTGAATCCGCCATGAAAATGATTCCGACCCAGCCTTGATCGAACGCGAGGACACCCTCCACACCCTCGACCAGAGACGCAAGCTGCAACGCACGCTGGAGGGCTTGCGCCCTTGAATGGAAATGGACGTGAGCGCCGACGAGGCCGAGCGCCCCCGGGTCGATGTCGATGGTCCAGTCCGTCAGGAATCCGATCCGACCCCACTTCGCGATCCGATCGGCCACCGTGGAGCGGTGCACACCAACGGCCCGGGCCACCGCCTCCAGGCTCACACGGTCGCTGCGAAGGTAGGCCCCGCTCCCGACGATCAACTCCCGCAGGATATGGAAATCGAGTTCGTCGAGGGATTCCATCGGTGCCACAAGGAGATTAACCAGCTTGTTCTTGACGGTCCGGCCTTCGTTTAGACCGCGGACCGCGACAGATCAGCCGGAACAGGTTCGGGTTCTGCGGGCTGACGCCGACAAACATAGAAGTTAGCCGCTGCGCTCCCGCCAACTAGGTCATTTGGGGACGATTGGATGAGCGTGACGACAGAGGATGCTCGGATGCGCTCGACCTCGAACGCCACGGACTTCGGCCGCCGAATCGGGAAAACTCTCACCCTCGATTTGGACTTAGACATTCATCGGGCGCCCGGCTCGGTCCGTGCGTGGTGGACGGATTTACCCGACGCGTACGTCGCGAAGGATCCGCGCGAACAACCTCACCGAATCCGTGTCCTTGCGCGAAACGGTGATCGGATTGAGGTCGAAGGTGCGTGGCGGGGCCCGCTCGGGAGGGAGATGCTCCTCCGAGAGACCCTCCGGTTGCGCGAGAACGGGAGTTGGACCTTCGATGCACGAGCCATGGGACTCCGGGTTCACGACGAGTTCGAAGTATTTCCCAGCGGCGAAGGCACTCGGCTACACATTCGGAGCGTCATTACTCCGGCGGGTCCCATCGGGAAGATCGTCGCGCGGCTCATGGGGCGACGCCTTTTGCGCATGTTGGAAAAAGGATGGGGAACCGCGGCAGAGATTTGCGAGCGGGATGCACGATGAGCGCATGGGAACGCCCGGGATCTCGACGTGAGGGCGCATGCGAAACACCGAACCAATGGCAATGCGGGCAAACAAGGATTGGGGACGGGGATGGGAGCCGGGGAGACGCGCGTTCAGAAAACCCAAGGCCTTTGATGGGAGGAGGATGGTTCGATGGCGTCAAGGGGTTCTAAGGTTCTTGCAAGCAGGGTTTCGCTCATTGTGGGCTTGGCCGTCGTCGCGATGAGTCTCGTGCTCGCGACGCCGGCGAAGGCGAGTGCGCCGCTGACGTTCCACGTCACACTCGGAGCGGCGAATGCAGACATGTCTCTGATGGGGATGGCGTTCTACCCGGCCTCCCTCACCGTCCATCAGGGGGACGTCCTCCGCTTCACGGATGACCTGATCGAGCCGCACACCGTGACGTTCGGGGTGTCGGGCCTGATTGGAAATCCGTTCGCATTCGTTGCGCCGCAGAATCTGACGGGACCGGGAGCCGGCACGTACACCGGCAACATGATCCTGAATTCCGGAATCCTCGTGGTCGGTGGTCCCTTCGGGAACAGCCTCTCGGTCGCGATTGACGTGGGCCCCGGCACGTACGCGTTTCGATGCGCAATCCACCCGTTGATGACCGGGACGGTCACGGTCGTGCCGAACGGCCAGACGCTGCCGAAGACGGACGCGCAGTATCAGCACCAAGCCCATGCACGGATGACCGTCGACATCGCCCACGCTCGCGACATCGAGGAAGCGTCCGTTGAAGCGGCCGCGACGGCAGCGGACATCGGCGGCACGGGCATCGAAGTTGCCGCCGGGGGCGGCGACGGTGTCTCCACGGTCATGCGGTTCTTCCCCTCGGACCTGAAGGTCCATGTGGGGGACACGGTCACCTTCGTTGACCGGGACCCGTTCACCCCGCACACCGTGACCTTCGGGCTCGAGCCTCCTGGCGGAGTCGAGGGACTCGTCCCGCCAGCGAACCGGTCGTTCCCTTTCAGCGACCCGACCGCCTACGACGGATCCTTCAACCTGAACTCCGGGTTCATGTTCTCGATCTTCCCATGGGGCAACACGTTCAGCGTGACGCTCACCGCGCCGGGCACGTACCCGTACATCTGCGGGCTTCACGACCTGATGGGCATGAAGGGGTCCGTCACGGTGACGAGCTGAGCGAAACTCCTCTTCGCCACCATGAAAGGGAGGCTCCCGGCAGTCCACCAACTGCATGGAAAAACCCACGTCAGGGACTTCCACACGGACGCCGGACGGTGGCGGTGAGCGCCCGGGCTTCAAACCCGCTCGACGACGGGGACCGTCCACGAGCCGCTTGTTTGCGGAATTATGGCCGCTCTGATTTGCGAAAGGCCAAAGGAATGGTTATACGGGCGAACACGGATGCGGAATCGGGATGGGAGCCGAGGAGGGGCGCGTTTAGAGTACCCAAGCCTTTGTGAAAGGAGGAGGTGAATCGATGAGCGTAGAAGAGAATCTCAAGGTGCTCGACGCGGCGATGAAGGCATTGAACGACCGCGACCTCGACCGGTTCGAAAGCTTGCACCTGAATTCGGTCATCCAGCGGGATCCACAACATCCCGAGGGGATCAAGGGGTGGAAGGCAATTCGAGCTGGGCTCGAGCCGTTCCTCAAGGCGTTCCCGGACATCCGGTTGGTGGTGGAACGCCAGTTCGGCGCCGGGGACTGGGTTACGCAACTGAGCCACATGCGTGGAACCCACACGGGACCGCTGGAGGTGCCCGGGGGTCCGACGATCCCCGCGACGAACAAGTCCGTCCGAATGCCGAGCGCCTTCGTTGCGAGACTCGAGGGCGGCAAGTTCGCGGAAATCAACCTCTATTTCGATCAGATGGGGTTGATGGCCCAGCTTGGGCTGGCCCCACAAGCACCGCCGCAACGGAAACCGTAACGCGAGACATGTCGCGGACAAAGATTAGGGTTGACCCAGCGATAGCTTCGATGCTCGGAGTGTGCCGTCAATCAACGACGACGCTCGCAAGAGAAATACAGGAAAAGGCCGCACGACGCCAGTCGGGTCCTCCGAGGCTGTGAACGCCCGCCGTGCACTCGGATAATCCCCGGTTGTAGCGTCGAGCTCATTCCAGATACCGCGGGAGATCCGGGGGATCCAGAGCGCCGAGGAGTCACGGTCCGCCTAAGTGCGGCCGCATCCTCCCGGAAGACTGACGCGGCGCACCGCGAGTGACCTTATGTAAGGTTGATTGGTCCGTCCCCATCGCGTGTGGGCGGCCGCGACCACCCAAAACCTCAGGTGGCTTCTCCCGATGCCCCAGCGATGACGGAGCACCTGCGGCTCACCGTGCGCCCGATCGGTCGGAGGGATCCGCTTACTCTCTTTCGTCGCTTACAGCGCGGTCGATGGCCGTTCTTCCTCGATTCGTCCTTGCCGGACCCGGAGCTCGCCCGATACTCGTTCCTCGGTTCCGATCCCGTGGGATGGTTCCGGAGCCGCGGTCCGCGGGCCGAGTACGCGACCCCCTGGGGGGAGTCCGCGACCCATCGAGATCCGCTCCAGGCATTCGGGCAGTTCCTCGACGCGCTGCCGTGGGCGACCGCGGGCACGCCGGCGTACCCGTTCCTTGGAGGACCGGTAGGGTACTTCGCATACGATCTGGGCCGCCAGATCGAACGATTGCACGATGAGAAACCCCCGGACCTTCGGATCCCCGACATCCATCTCGCGGTCTATCCTCGCGTGTACGTGGTCGATCGGGTGTGGGGCGAGACGTTCGTGATTTCTCCGCGCGGGCGAATCGACTATGAACCCCCGCCGATCCCGGAGGACCTGTCGGTGCCTCGCGAGTCATCTCCGATCGAACCCCTGGATCCGGATGAGTACGTCCACACCATCGAAGAAGCGAAACGGGCGATATACGAGGGGGAGATCTTCCAAGTCAATCTCTCCCATCGCGTCGCGCTTCCGCTGCGAGGGACGCCCGCCGCCGCGTACGAGCGCCTCCGGGAACGCACGCCCTCGACGTTCGGAGGATTCCTCGAGGCCGGAGACCACCGCCTGTTGTCCGCGAGTCCGGAACGGTTCCTCCGAGTCCGTGGCTGCGACATCGAGACGCGGCCGATCAAAGGGACCCGGCCCCGCGGTCGAACCTCCGCCCAGGATCATCGACTCGCACACGAGCTCCTCGCAAGCGAGAAAGACGCCGCGGAGAACGTGATGATCGTCGACCTCGAGCGGAACGACCTCGGCAAAGTCTGCGAATTCGGCAGCGTCCACGTGCCACTCCTGAAAGGCCTGCGGTCGCTCCCGAACGTGCATCATCTGGAGAGCGTCGTGCGAGGACGCCTCCGGAAGGAAGTGACGATACCCGACCTGGTGAGGGCCACATTCCCCGGCGGCTCGATTACGGGCGCTCCGAAGCCGCGGGCCATGGAGATCATCGAGCGTCTCGAACCGCACCGCCGCGGCGTGTACACGGGTGCGATCGGCTACATCTCCTGGGATCGCTCGGTCGACTGGAACATCGCAATCCGTACCGCGACTGTGATCGGCGAAACGGCGTACTTCGCGGTGGGTGGCGGCATCGTCGCCGACTCGGACCCGGAGGCGGAGTATCAGGAGACGCTCGACAAGCTCCGCGGACATGCGGAGGCCCTCACGCAAGACCGCGTGGAGGTGACCCCGGACGGCCTCCGCGTGGCTTGACGGCGCCCTGATCCCGGAGGACGACGCACGGGTCTCCATCCACAACCGCGGGTTCCTCTATGGGGACGGATGCTTCGAGACGATCCGAATCCACCGCGGGGCACCCTTCCGGCTCGACGCGCACTTCGAACGGCTTCGCTCATCTCTGGAGGTCGTACGCATCGAACCCCCATGGGCAT
>DASWGO010000192.1:0-1942 GCA_036393695.1 Thermoplasmata archaeon | reverse complement strand
ATGTGTGCCGCGAGGCGACCGCGGTCGCGAAGGCCGAAGGCGCGCACGTCGATGAAGAGGAGTTGCGACATCGCACGCTCCTCGTCGCGAAGCGGACCGCCGCGAACCGGGCGAGCATGCTCCAAGACTTGGACCGGCACCGTCGAACGGAAATCGATGCAATCACCGGATCGGTCGTGCGAGCCGCGGGACGCCACCAGATTCCGGTTCCGCTCAACGCCGGTCTGTACGCGCTCGTGCGGGCGAGGGAGGCGGCGTTCCTCGCGGCTTCGGGTACGAACGTTCGCGACGGTTCGGTAACGCTTGGGCTGGTACCCTAACATTACTCCGCTCCGCTCGGCTCCTCCCGTGCGCCTCCTCCTTCTCGGAGGAGGTCGTAGAGGGGACTCACCACGTCATCGCGGAGGGCACCGGGCTGGAACCGTACAGCCCTTGCCAAGGCCTCGTTCGAGGCCAAGGCGGTCTTGAGGATGTTCAGGCCTGCGTTGATCTGCCGGTCCATCTCCCAGTCGCACATCAGGCACACGAACACCTTGCCCACCCTATCTCGGCGCCGAGCGCCACACACCGGGCAGGTCTTACTGGTCCATGCTGGGTTGACCTTGATGATAGGAACGCCCGCGAGGGCGGCTTTGTACTCGATTTGGCGGTGGATCTCGCGACGCGGCCAGGAGGACAGTCGACGGTTCATCCGACGGGACCGACCTCCCGCACCGTGGAGCGTGAGGTCCTCGAGGACGATCGCCGCCCGACCATTCTTGGCGAACTGCACGAGTCGTCTTGAGACGAGATGCAGCCTCTGACGAACGCGATTCCTCTCCCGGCGTCCCTCCTGATTCAACAGGCGACGCATGACCCTCCGGTCATGGGCTTTTTTCGCTGCAAGCCCCCTTCGTCGTCGGAAATGCGTTTGCTGGATTCGCCGAACACCACCAAACGAAAGGATCGTCGGGACCGTGCTCTCATCGGAAGCCACGACTCCGTCCAAAGAGTCCTCGTTCGTGTCGAGGGCGATCGCCCCGTCCGGCTCGTAAGCCTTCGGAGCCTCCCTCCGGACGACGAGGATGATCTTGCCGGGGACCACGGTGAGTGAACCTAGCGTCCAAGATGAATTGCTCAGGAACGAGCGGTGCCATTCGGAAAGGGGCAGGTGGACCTGCACGCCTTCCGTCCCCCGGATCGGGATGCGAAGGCGTCCCGTCTCCCGGTCGAGCCAATAGGACTGGTTCTCCGCCTTGAGCATGAGTCGCCGCATATGGGGGACAGAGGATCGCTTCCCCTTTTTCACCCGCCGGCGATGGGCCTTCAGGACCGCCAAGGCGACCTCGAAAGCGGACGGAATGTACTGTTTGTACACTACGTGCCCACGGCTCAAGACTTGATAGGCGGCGCGGGCGAGTCGGGCCCGGGATCGGATGTCCTCTTGAAGGGCGATGCGAATCGACTCGTTCACGAGAAGCCGAAATTCTGCGAGAAGCCATTTCAACGCCGGGGCATCCCACTCTCCCAGGAATACCAAGGACCGATGGACATCCAAGGGTTACCCCAGGGATGAAGCACATCTTAGGTCCCCCATGGGAGATGCCCGAAAGTAATGTTCGAAACCGTTTGATCAATGAAAAGAGCGATCGGGCGGCCTGCAATCTCTAGCGGCCAAGTCACCGACCTCCGGCATCATTGAGCCGTCAAAGAGTTCACGAACAACAAGTTACGGAGCCTTCGCGACCAAAGCTTATAAAGGACTATTTAACTCCCCTCCGTACCGGACCCCGTTGCGGCCCTCGAGGCCACAGCGAGAGGTGGTGTAACTTTGGCCAAAATCAAGATTGAGAACGTCGTCGCCTCGACGTCCCTGGGAGAGGAACTCGACCTCCAGGCGATCGCCCTCGCCCTCGGTGGGGCCGAATACGAGCCGGAGCAGTTCCCCGGGCTCATCTACCGG
>DASWGO010000191.1:0-3288 GCA_036393695.1 Thermoplasmata archaeon | reverse complement strand
GACGACCGCCGGCGCGCCGTGGCTCGATGCGCTGAGGTAGCGGGGTGGGGTAGCCAGGATATCCCGTCGGGCTCATACCCCGGGACTCCCAGGTCCCCGGTGAGACACCCGGAGATCGATGGTTCAAAAGGGCGGTGAGGACCGACCTCAGGCCCGGAACGTCCATCCCCCGCTATCGAGTCTCGACGTCGACGGCGGTCCTTCGTCCCGGGCCATCGCGACGATCTCGCAAGTTCTGAGAAAGTTAACCTTGTTTAAGGTTAACACCGGCTCTCTCCCGGGACCAAATCCTATGGCCTGATTCTCAGGACGGAGCTTTTATGCGTCATGGGCCGGGTGGTCCGCGCGCTCAGCAGGCTTTCAATGGATCGCGTCAAGACGGGCGTCGCGGGTCTCGACACGATGCTGAACGGCGGCCTAGTGCCCGCGCGACCGTACGTCGTGTCGGGCCTGACCGGCAGCGGGAAGACGATCCTGGCCGTCCACTTCCTGCTCGAAGGGCTCCGGCAGCAGGAACCGTGCCTCCTTGTCACTCTGGACGAGCCCCCGATTGAGGTCAAGGCGAACATGGCCACCTTCTCGTGGAACTTAGACCGCCTCAAGATCCTCGATGCGACGCCGGACATCCGGGCGCACAAACGCCAGCGATCCGTGATCGACGTCGGAACGTTCCTCGACGTGCGAGACATGGAAGACGTCACGGAGATCCGCCAGTCCTCCCAGATCCGAGCCCTCGAGGTCAACGTGCACAGCGTGCAGAAGATGATCAAACAAGAATTCTCCCATCACCTTGAGCGCACGAAGCAACGGTACAAACGCGTCGTCATCGACTCGATGACCGCACTCAAGATGTTCGCGATGCAGGGCCAGGACAGTCGGATCCTGATCCAGTCGTTCGTCCGCTTCCTCGCGGAACTCGAGGCGACGACCCTCATCGTCTCGGAACGGTTGAACAAAAAGATCCTCGAGACCGAGTTCTTCCTCGCCCGCGGCGAGATTCGGCTCAACAAGTGGATCGACGGAAGCGTCATTCGCCGCGCGATTTCGATCGAGAAGTTCCGCGGCTCGACGTTCGACGACCGGATGCACCCCATTTCGATCGGGGACAACGGAATGGTCGTCTACCTCGACGCGCCGGCGCAGACCCGGGTGTCGACCCCCGCGCCGAAGCCCGGAGAGTCGCTCCTCGAGACTCGACTAATCGATGAGGTCTCGAACGTGATCGAGTCGATCATGCGCCAGATCGAGGACGCCCATCGCCGGCAGGTGCCGATTCGAGACATCGAGGTGTCCCTGTCTCGGGCGATGCTCGCGTTCCAACGACGCAACTACCAGAAAGCGATCAAGCTCGCGCTCGCGTGCGACGCGGAGCTGAAAGAGCGTCTCGGGAAGGCTCCTCTCCCGCCCCCGATCTCGACGCTGCCGCGACCACCCCAGGTGATTCGCTGACGGCCGCAGCCAAGATCGGGACCGGCATCCCGGGTCTCGACAAGATGCTCCACGGCGGCTTCGTCCCCGGACGGCCGTACATCGTCTCGGGTCCGCCGGGCGCGGGCAAGACAATCCTCTCGATGCAGTTCCTACGGGAAGGCCTGGAGGGCGGCGAGCGATGCCTATTCGTCGCCTTGGAGGAGCCTCCGAACGAACTGAAGATCAACATGCGCGGGTTCCGGTGGAACCTGGATGACCTCGAGGTCCTCGACGCGAACTCGGACATCCGGCGCTTCGAGCCTACGCCGATCCTCGAGATTTCGACGGAGGAAGAGCCCGCGAAGATGCGATCGATCGGCGAGCGCATCCGCAAGACCCCGGACTTCGAGAGCAAGGAAGTCACCGTCCACTCGCTCCAGCAACTCCTGAAGAACCTGTTCCTGAAGCGGAACTACGAGCGCGTCGTGGTCGACTCGATGACAGCCCTTCGCTATTTCTGCATGCGCGAGTTCGAGGAGACCGTGACGACGCAATCGTTCATGCGCTACCTGGCGGAATCGAAGGTGACCTCGCTCCTGACCCTCGAACTGCCAGAAGAGGGCGAAGTCCCGCCGGAAGCGTTCCTCGCGCGCGGGGAGATCCGTCTGCACAAGCTTCGGGATGAGACGGGGATCAAGCGATTCCTCTCCGTCGAGAAGTACAAAGGCTCGTCCCACGACGAGACCGTGTATCCGTTCGACATCACGAACGCCGGGATCGTCATCAACATGGCCCCGATCCAGGCGGTCGCCCACTGAGGCCTCGCTTCCGTGGCAGCCCCGCGGCGGATGTCAACGCGGGGTTTGTCTGACAGATGTATGACTACTTTTAAATAGGGTAAGATGGATTCGTCCGGCCGTCAGTCTCCATCGGGATGGGATGGCACAATGAAATCACTTCTCAACGAAGCCCTGGCTCGACACCAGGAAGCCGAGGCGAAGGAAGAGCGGGAGTCCGAGAAGGCCAAGGTCGTCGAAAAGAAGAAGAACGGCGACGACGAGGAGATCGCAAAGATCGTCGAGTCGATCAACGTCTCGATCAAGATCGTCGGCTGCGGCGGCGGCGGGTCGAACACGATCAACCGGTGCAGCGAGGCCGGCATCACGGGCGCCCAACTGGCGGCCGTGAACACAGACGCGAAACACCTCTTGTCCGTCCACGCGCCGAAGAAGATCCTTATCGGGAAGCGACTCACGAAAGGCCTCGGCGCCGGTGCCCTCCCGGAGGTCGGCGAACAGGCCGCCCACGAGAACGAAGAGGAGATCCGGGACTTCCTCCGGGGGTCGCATGTCGTCTTCATCACCGCGGGCATGGGTGGCGGGACCGGGACTGGCTCCGCGCAATACGTCGCTCGCGTCGCGAAGGAGGAAGGCGCCCTCACGATGGGCGTCGTCACGATGCCGTTCAAGTCCGAAGGCCGCATCCGGATGGAGAATGCGGAGGCCGGACTCGACAAGCTCCGCAAGTTCAGCGACACGACGATCGTGATCTACAACGACAAGCTCCTCGAGCTCGTGCCCCGCTTGCCGATCAACGCCGCGTTCAAGGTGGCGGACGAAATCCTCATGCAGTCCATCAAAGGCATGACGGAGATCATCACGAAGCCGGGACTCGTCAACCTCGACTACGCCGACCTCATGACGATCATGAAGGGCGGCGGCGTCGCGATGATCGGGATCGGCGAGAGCGAGGAAGAGCGGGACCGGATCGACTACGCGATTAACGAGGCGCTCGAATCCCCGCTGCTCGGCGAGGTCGACCTGACCCACGCGCGCGGAGCGCTCGTCCGCGTCGTTGGCGGGCCCGACCTGACGGTGT
>DASWGO010000190.1:0-1512 GCA_036393695.1 Thermoplasmata archaeon | reverse complement strand
GATGACGACGATGATCGACTGTCCGAGGATGTACTGCGGCGTCCCGAAGAAGCGCGCGGCGGCCTCGGCCTTCTTGCCGAAGGCGTCCTCGCCGAAGGCGCTGGTCTCGTGCGGCACGACCCGCGAGTTCGCGCCGCTCTCAGGCGCTCCTGCCTCCCTTAACCCGGGCGCAACGTCTTAGCAGCGAACCGGGCAGGAATGGGCAATCGCCCGCCGCTTCAGTCGACGTCGGCTTCGGTCTCCTGGACCTCTCCCTGCTCGGCGTACGGAGGCTCGTCGCGGAAGAGTGTTACGTACGGCACGTAGCTGAAGACTCGGTCGCGCCTTCTCCCTGTGATCTCTTCGAGGATTCCGAGGCCGTCGAGCTGCTCGACAAGCTTGTTTGCGGTAACGAACGCGATGCCGAGGTTGTCCTTGACCAGGTTCACGTGGACGAGCGGCCTCTCGAAGAGAAGGTCGAGGAGTCGCAGACCGTTGACGCCTGCAATTCGTTCTTGAATCACGCGTCGGTGCTCCTCGCGAAGGTCCAGGATCGCTCGAGCGGTTGCGGTAGCCTCCTCAGCCGTTTGGGCGACGCCGGTGAGGAAGAAGTGCAGCCAAGACTCCCAGTCGCCGGAGTTCCGGATGGCCATGAGGCGGTCGTAGTACTCAGCCCGGTTGCGCTTGAGGTAGACGCTCAAGTAGAGCAGCGGACGGTGGAGGACTCCCCGGTAGACGAGCAGGAACGTGATCAGGAGGCGCCCAACACGCCCGTTTCCGTCGAGGAATGGGTGGATCGTCTCGAACTGTGCGTGAGCCAAGCCGGCGTGGATGAGCGGCGGAAGCTCTTGCTCGTGGAGAAAGCGTTCGAAATTGTCGAGTGCCTGCTTCATCTCGTGCACAGGCGGCGGAACGAACGTCGCCTCCGCCAAGGTCGCGTTCTCGGGCCCGATCCAGTTCTGCGACCGCCGAAACTCGCCGGGGAGACGGTGGTAACCCTGGACGCCGGTGAGTAGCTCTCCATGGATCTCGGTAATTAGGCGAAGCGAGAGCGGCAGGTCGCTCAACCGAGCCAGGCCGTAGTTCATCGCATGGACGTACCTGACGACTTCCTCAACGTCTTGCGGCAAGTGGCGCCACGCTGGTCTAGGCTCGAGTTCCACCGCAAGGAGGTCCTCGAGCGTGCTCTGTATACCCTCGATCTGAGAGCTGAGAACAGCCTCGCGCCGGACATACATGTAGACGAAGAAGTCCGGATTCGGGACCGTCCGGATGACGCCGTCGAGCCGCCCAACAGCCTGATCCGCCCGGGACAGGAGCGCGTGCAGGGGGCCGTCGAGGGCGACCGGCGGGTTGGGAGGCAGCGATGCAGGGATGAAGGCCGCGTAGCCCGTACGCTGTTTCACGTAGCGACCAGCGCGTGTACTAAGGGAAGCCACTCGTTCTCCTCGCTTAGCTGAACTTCAATAGCGGATCGGACGGATGGATGTTATTTTACTCAAGCGGCCGGATGTGAAATAACGACAGGGACTC
>DASWGO010000189.1:0-2357 GCA_036393695.1 Thermoplasmata archaeon | reverse complement strand
GGCCGAGGTGCCTCGGGGGAATGAGGATGGGCAAAGAGGACCGGGACCAATGGATCGTGAAGTGCCCGAAGTGCGGGCGCATCCGCGAGTCGTGCCGCCACGTCTCCCGCGATGATGTCCGCCGGATCATCCACCTCCTCGGTGCCGGCGTCGAGGTGTACCAGGCCGAGGACGAACGAGAGCCGCCGGAGTCCCACGTCCACGAGGCGCCCCGCCCCGTCGCGCAGACCGTCACGCCGCGCTTCACGATGGCCGACCTCGTCTTGGCCGAGGCGACCCGGGAGGGTCTCCTCGACGCGCTGACGGAGCTGAGGCACAAAGGCCTCATGTACCGCCGCTGGGGCCTGAAGAAAGTCATGAAGAAGACGAAAGGCCTGAGCCTTCTCTTCGCGGGCCCGCCGGGGACCGGCAAGACGATGGCCGCCGAAGCGATCGCCAGCGAACTCGGACGGCCGCTCCACGTCGTCAACTATGCCCAACTGGAGAACATGTGGGTCGGCGAGACGGAGAAGAACATCGAGCACGTCTTCCATGCGTCCCTCGAGGCCGGCGCGGTCCTCTTCTTCGACGAGGCCGACGCGGTCTTCCAACGTCGCGGTTTCATGGCGACCCCGTGGATGAACCGGGATGTGAACGTCCTCCTGGCCCAGATGGAGAACTATCCGGGCGTCGTCGTCCTCGCGACGAACCTCGCGAAAGTGATGGACCGGGCCCTCGATCGGCGGGTCGACATCGCGGTCGAATTCCCGATCCCCGATGCGGCCTTGCGGCAGAAGATCTACACGCGCCTCGTGCCGAAAGAGGCGCCGTTATCGAAGGACATAGACTACGAGATCCTCGCGAAGAAATACGTGATGAGCGGGGGTTCGATCCTGAACGTCGTGCGACAGGCGATGCGCTCATCCCTCCGGCGCGGCAAGCGTCACCGGATCACCATGGCCGACTTCACAAATGCGGCCGAGCGGGAAATGAAGAAGTCGACCCTCATGGCCGCGGACCACCTGCAGGAACCGGTGCGGCGCGAGCGCATCCGCGGTTACGCCTGAGTCCGTTGGCTACTTCTCGATCGCGATCGCGTACTCGTGGATCACCGGATTCGCCAAGAGTCGGCGGCACATCTCCTCGACTTCCTTCCGGGCCGCTCGAGCGTCTTTCGTCTGGAGGTTAATCAGGAACAGTTTCGAGCTTCGGACGCCCCGGACGCCTTTGAATCCGAGGAGGCTGAGGGCCTTGTGGACGTTGTCTCCCTCCGGGTCGGTCACGCCTTTCTTCAGCCGGATCTCGACCCGAACCTGGACCATCCCGACGCGCCCTCGGTGCGGCAACGGCTCCGTCCTCTTAGGCCTTTTTGGGAACCGCCCGGAGCTGGTCGCGGAACAGGGCGAACCTCGGTGACGGTCGGACCAGCACGGTGCCGTCGTCCGTACTGAGCTCGAGCAAACCTTTGGCGGCCAGGGAACGGACGGCACCGAGCACTGTGCGCCGCGCGAACCCTCGAGTGGCCACCGCAGCCACAAGACGGTCGTACCTGATCGGGCCGTGCAGCGCGAGTGCAATCGCGCCTTCCGCGGGCGAGAACGCCGCGGCCAGGCTCACGCCTCGGAGCACCGGCAATCGCACCGGATCGGGGTCGCAATACCACGCCTCGACTCCTTCCTGGAACGCTGCCAGGATCGCCGCGTTGGTGAGAATCTTCGTTCCTCCGCTCGCGCTGATCCGGACGGGGCCGTCCCTCGCGGCGCGGCGAATCGTCCCTCGGATCGACTCGAGGGCATCCGCGAGGTCGAAGGGATCGACGCGGACGGTGCGGAGTCCCGGTTCGAGGACCTTGAGGCGGCGGAACCCCGCGGACCGGAAGGTGTCGCGGCCGGCCACCAGGACGAGCCGGTCGTAGGGCATGAGCCGCAAGGAAGGGAGGACGTGACGTTCGTCGAAGCCCATCGTCGCGATCAGCGTGCGGTAGGCCATCGTCTCACCCGACGAGGAGTTCCATGCCCGGTGTCGGCTTCACGATCTGTCGCCGGGCATCCGCCGGGTCCGAAAGCCGGGCGATGGCCCCTTTCGCCTCGAGCTCCCGCACATGATGGTTCATCGTCGCCTTGTGGACGCCCAGGGCCTTGGCGAGGGCCGTCTCCGTGAAGTCCTTCTCGCGGTTTCGCACAAGGAACGAGAGCACCTCCCGCTGCTTGGCGGTGAGCCCCTCCCCATAGCTGATCCGCAAGAGCGGGAGGGCGATTTCCTGGTAGGTCTCGTCGTGGACGTACGTCGCCGGGATGCCCTCGAGGATGCAGACGAGCAGGGCGGCGCTGCTCATCAGGCGCGTCCCGCCTGCAATGTTGAACCGGAGGTCGGCTCCC
>DASWGO010000188.1:0-3156 GCA_036393695.1 Thermoplasmata archaeon | reverse complement strand
GACGGATCCCCCGTGACGCCGGACCAGTACTTCCGCGGGTCGTCCACGACCGCGTATGGAGGGATCTCATTCTTCCCGGCCGGACTCTTGCCCTTCACGAGATCCGGGCGCGCCGTCAGGATCCGGGACGTCTCCCCCGCGCCCGCGTGGCCGTCGCCCTCCGGTAGGATGCCTTGCGAGGCGTAGATGATGTCGTAGTCCGACAGGACGGTCGCCTTGAGTCCGGTCCCTTCGTCGACGACCTCCTGCGCGGCCGCCCGCAACGCCATCATGTGCTCTCGCCCGGCATGACCGCTCACGATCATCACGCGTCGCACGCCGTTGCGGACGAAATCGGCGAGGATATCCCGCACGAAGGCCTTGAGCGCGTCGACGGAGACGCTGACGGTCCCCGGATACGGCCTCGTCGTCGTGCAGACACCGTACGGAATCGCAGGGGCGATGTAGGCGTTCGTGCGCAGGGCGACCTCGTCCATCACGTGGAGCGGTTGAATCATATCCGCGCCGAGCGGGAGGTGTCGACCGTGTTCCTCGAGCGCGCCGACCGGGACGATGACCACGGGATCCTTCTTCGCGATCGCCGCGAACTCCTCGGAGGTCATCTCGTCGAGGCGCACGCGGTGGAATCCGCGAGAAGGCCATAAATGGTTCGCGAGCGTTGACGGCCCCGTTAACCTTAAACAAGGTTAACATGGAGCCCCGAAGCCTTTTCCCCTCCATGGCCCTCCGACTCCCGTGCGCGTGGCCAGCCTGTTCTCGGGAGGCAAGGACTCCACCTACGCGACCTACGTCGCGATGCAACGGGGTTGGGACGTGACGCATCTTCTCTCGATCATGCCGGAGGATCGCGGCTCGATGCTCTTCCACACGCCGAACCTGCACCTCACGCCGCTCCAGGCGGAGGCGATGCGAATCCCCCTGATCCGCGAGACCGCTGCGAGGGGAGAGGACGGCGAGCTCGACGCGCTGCGACGGATCTTCCGCCGAATCGACGTCGATGGCGTGATCGTCGGGGCCATCGCGTCGGACTACCAGCACGCCCGGGTGAACCGGATCGCCGACGAGGTCGGACTCCGAGTCTTCGCACCACTGTGGCGCCGCGACCCGAGGCGACTCGTGTACGACTATCTGGAGGCGGGCTTCGACATCGCCTTCTCCAGCGTGTCGGCGGAAGGCCTCGACGCGAGCTGGCTCGGAAGGCGATGGGACGATCGCGTCATCCGAGATCTCCTCCGCCTTCAGGAAATGCGGGGCGTCCACCCGTGCGGGGAGGGCGGGGAGTTCGAGACGCTCGTCCTCGACGCCCCTCCGTTCGAGCAAGTGATCGACATCGTGCGTGCGACGCCGGATTGGAGCGGTACGGCGGGGGTGTGGCGCGTCGACGAGGCCCGACTCGTGCCGAAACGGAATGAGGGACTCAACGACGCAGACCGGGTCGAATCGACTTGAGATCCCGGAACAGGAGGTCGCGGTCCTCCTTGTCCTTGATCCTCGAGCCAACCTCACGCGCGAGGGCGAGATGCCGCCGGAGATCCCGCTTCCGCCCCGCGACCGCGTCGGCGCGGGCCAGGGCCTCGTAGGCAAAGGCGAGCGGGAAGTCCTCGATCCCGTCCTGCTTGCACGTCGCGAGGGACCGGACCGCGTGATAAGTCGCAGGCTCCGGTCGATCGAGGACCGCGTACACGTGAGAAATCTGCCACTCCCCGATCGCGCGATTCACGGCGGTCCCGACCTCACCCCAATGGTATCGGGACGCGTGCGCCGCGTGGATCATCCGGTCGTCTTCCGCGGGCGTGCGCTTCTTCTCCAGGAGCCGCCAGACCTCGTTGAACAGCCCCGCGGCCATCTTCCGATGCCATTTCCGCTCTGCCGTCGTAAGTTTCCGTGCCATGGAGTTCCCTCCGCCGCATCCGATTTCTCAGTCGGACGCGTGGAGTGGGGGATAGTACCAATTAGCTTCCAGCTTGCCGGTTTGAAGGCCGCGCTTTCAGGCTCAGAGACCCGTGGACATTATCCGATAGGCAATTCATGGACTGAGGTGGCTCTCGGAGAAGGGCTTGGCCCTTGGGCACTGCTGCACAATCGAGCTTTCATCCTGTTCCAAGCGCGAGGGACGGCCAATAGTGTCGGCTACTCTGTCTACGTGGGCACAATCCTCTGGCTTTCCTACCGTCTGACGGGGGGCATTCTCTGGTCGGGGGTAGTCATCGGGGTTCAGACCATTGTCTTCACACTGACCTTTCTCATCAGCCCGCCCGTCGACCGTCTCTACGACAAGAGGTGGGTGTTCGTTGCTTGCTACCCAATGCAGGCCGTGCTGGCGTTAGTCCTGGGGCTGACCTATGCAATCGGGGCGTTGACGATCCCGCTGCTCCTCGTGATCGTCGTTTTCCTTGCCGTCCTGTATGATTTCACGGAGGCTGCAGACGAAACGACAACCCGCCTCCTCTTCGGGAGAGACCGCCTTTTCATCGTCTCCGGCATTGCCGGCGCAATTGGTGGCGGAGTGAGCATAACGCTCTATTTCACCGCGGGGGCAACACTCGCTCTCTTTGGGGCGAGCGGCGGAGCCTTCCTTCTCGCCGGCCTCCTCGCCGCGGGGACAGGTCTGGCGGTACCCCTGTCCATTCCGACTCCAAGGACAACCTCCCAGACGTGGTGGAACGGGCTGCGGGAGGGCTGGGCGCTCTTCCGAGGAACGGAGGGCAGACCTCTTCGCCAACTAGCGGTTCAACAATTCGTCGTGGGGTTCTTCCTCGCGGGCCCGACCCTGCTATTGACGCTGTACGTCGGACAGTTCTTTCAAGGATCTCAAGCGATGTATGCCGCGTTCTACGTCGCGTATCTCATCGGCGGGATCGTCATCGGCTTGCTGTTGGGCCATACGAACCCTCGTGGCTCCATTGGCGCAGTTACCATTGGTTCCATGCTCGTTATCGGACTCGCCCTCTTGGGAGCCGAGATCGCGGTTGTTTCCGTATCGGCGACTACGGTCGTCTGGTTTGTCGTGGGGGGTGCCTCGACGGCGAGGAACCAGAGTACCTGGACGTACCTCCAGGGTCGGTTCGAACCGCAAATGCTCGCCCGAGTCTCGATGAACATCTACCTGTTCACTGGGGTTTCTAGCGCCATAGGGGCGTTTGCGATTGGAGCCCT
>DASWGO010000187.1:0-3012 GCA_036393695.1 Thermoplasmata archaeon | reverse complement strand
ACCCGATTGATCCCGACGTCGATGACGACCGCGCCCTTGTTGACCATGTCCGCTTTAATGAATCGCGGGGAGCCCATCGCCGCGATGAGGATCTCCGCCCGTCCCGTGTGCGCCGCGAGTTCGTGCGTCCCGCTGTGGACGACCGTCACCGTCGCGTTCGCCTTGGGGCCCTTCTGCATCAGGAGGGCGGCGAGTGGTTTACCGACGATGTTGCTTCGGCCCACGATCACGACGTCCCTCCCGCTCGGATCGTATCCGCTCCGCGTGAGGAGCTCGACGACACCGGCGGGCGTGGCGGGCGCGAACCGCGGACGGCCGATCAGCACGAGGCCGACGTTCAGCGGGTGGAAACAGTCCACGTCCTTCAGCGGGCTCACCGCGGAGACCGCCTTGTCCACCGAAATCTGTTCGGGCAACGGCTGCTGGACGAGGATGCCGTGGACCTTTGGATCACTGTTCAACCGGCCGATTTCTTGGAGGAGACGAGCCTCGGGCACGTCGGCGGGGAGCTCAATCGTCCAGTGGGCCATCCCCATTTCCTCGGAGGCTTTCCCTTTCATCTTCACATAGAGTTGCGACGCCGGATTTTCTCCGACGAGGACCGCCGCGAGTCCGGGCACCACGCCGGCATCCGCGAGCTTCGCAAGCCGCGGTTTGAGATCGGTCCGAACGTCGTCCCCAATCCGCTTGCCATCGATGACGTTGCCGGCCACGCGGGCACCTCAAGGCGGGAATCGGTTCGGTCGATATAGCCTTGAGCGCGAGACAGACGGTGCGCGTCGGACACCGCAACGGGTGCGCCAGAATCGTACGCCGGTGTCGTCAGACAAAGACCCCCGGCGGCGTTCCACGAAAACGCTTAAGTCCGGCCGCGACGTTCGGCAGCCGGATGCACTCTAGCGACTGGTCTCGCCTCCTCACGGAACGTCAGCGCGAGGTCCTCACGATCGTCGTGGAGAACAAGGTGTACCGCAATCGGGACTCGAAGATCCCCGAACTGGCGGCCCAAATGGGCATCGCTCCCGCGGCCGTCGCGAAGCACCTGCTCGAAATCGAGAAGACCGCGCTCCTGAACGTTGTCGTCTCACCTTCCGAACAAGGCAAGCGCGTCTACGAGCGGCTCGAGCTCGAGCCGCGACCGGAACAGAAGCAGACCGCGGAGGTCCTGGACCGGAACACGGTCACGATCCTTCGCTTTCTGCACCTCCACCCGGACGCGAGCGTGACCGAAGTTACCGAGGAGCTCGGTCTCTCCGAGTACACGACGGTCAACAGCCTGCGGGTCCTGATGGCCGTGCAGCTGATCACCAAGCAGCGCGGCCCGGCGGTCCGACGGGGCGTGCCGCCCTACGTGTACCGCCCGACGGCCCACGGCGAAGACCTCGCGGTGCGGTTCCCGGCCGAGGCGACCGCGTAAGGCCGAAATAGCCCCGACCCCCTCACCATCACCGAATGCACGACGCGGTCGTGGTAGGCGCCGGACCGGCCGGAGGGATGGCCGCGCGGGCGCTCGCCGCCGCGGGCTTCCGGATCGCGATCGTCGAGAAGAAGAAAGTCGTCGGAGAGCCCGTCCAGTGTGCGGAAGGCGTGAGCGAGTTCGGACTCGCGTCGAACGGCCTCCGACCTCGGGATGAGTGGGTCGCTCAGCGCGTCTCCGGCGCGAAATGCATCGTGCCGAACGGGACCTGGTTCTACATCACCCGCCTTCCGGGGTACGCAATCAACCGCCCGATGTTCGATCGCTGGCTCGTCGACGGCGCCGTGGACGATGGCGCGGAGCTGCGCACATCGACGAAGGTCACCGGGATTATGCGTCACGGCGGCGGATGGCGGGTCGAGGCGAACGGCCAGACGATCGATACGCGCATCGTGATCGGCGCGGACGGACCGGCGAGTTTCGTTGCACGCCAGGCAGGCCTCGTGCGGAGCCTCGAACGAATCGGCGCATACGAGTACCGGTTCCGCCGCGAGGACGTCCCCCTCCTGGATCCGCAGTTCTTCCTCCTCTACATCGGCGAAGCGTACAATGGCGGATACGCGTGGATCTTCCCGAAAGGCGATTCGGTGAACGTCGGCGCCGGAGGTCACATCGACGCGCACGCGGCCACGGTGGATTTCTGCCGCAAGTTCGGCATCGATGTCGACCGGAGGACGCAGACCATCGCGGGATCGATCCCGTCGCGGTACGACCTGACCGCGCTCGCGGCCCCCGGCCTGGCGATCGCCGGAGATGCCGCGGGCATCACGAACCCGCTCAACGGGGCCGGGATCCATCCCGGAATCTTCAGCGGGCGAATCGCGGGCGAGTTCGCGGTGGCCGCGTTGGAGCGGGAAGATCCAGCCTCCATGATGGCCTACGACCGGGCGATGAACGCGTCCCCATTCCTCGACCCTCTTCTGTTCTGGATGATCGACCGCATCCGGCGATGGGGTGATCGCTTGATGAATTCCGTCGGCGAAGAACTGGACGGACTCGATTGGCAGGCCGTCAACCCGCGGATGATCTTGTCCGTCCTTCTCCGGAAGCCGTGGCTCGGAATCCACGCGCGCGAATTTTATCGGATGATCCTCGCCCTCGAACTGTGCGACCGGTACGGATGGTAATCGAGATTTCTTCGAGTAATCGACCGAAGCTTAGATAGCTCCTCCGGCATTCCCGCGCGCGATGCCCGCGGAGGTCGCGAGCCGCGTAATCCGCGCGGGCAGTCGTCTCGAGCGGATCCTCGCCTCGGGGGCGTTCGCGGTGACCGCGGAGATCGCTCCACCCGCGTCCGCGGACGCGTCGGAGATTCGCCGCCACGCGGCCGTCTATCGGGGGACCGTGGACGCATGCAACGTGACCGACGGCCAGCGCGCGCTCGTGCGCATTTCCTCCCTGGCCGCCGCGACGATCGCCTTGCAAGAAGGCGTCGAGCCGATCATGCAGATGGTCTCGCGAGACCGAAACCGCATCGGCCTCCAATCGGATCTCCTCGGGGCGTCGGCCCTCGGAATCCACAATGTCCTCTGCCT
>DASWGO010000186.1:0-1617 GCA_036393695.1 Thermoplasmata archaeon | reverse complement strand
GGCGGCTATCCGGCCGCCATCCGAGCGGCGCAGCTCGGGAAGCGCGTCCTCCTCGTGGAACGGGACCGGCTCGGCGGCGAATGCCTGAACTACGGATGCATCCCGAGCAAGGCGCTGATCCACACCGGGAACTTGATCCACGCGATCGAGCGGGCGGGTGAACGAGGCCTCGAGACCGGACCGGTCAAACTCGACTTGGCCAAGCTGCAACAATGGAAGACGTCCGTCGTCCAGCGCCTCGTGAACGGAGTCGGCCAGCTGTGCAAAGGCAACCGCGTCGACGTGCTCTCGGGCCACGCATCCTTCATGGGACCGAACGACCTCGAAATCCGAAAAGCGGACGGCTCCGATTGGGTGACCTTCACCGACGCGATCATCGCGACCGGGGGACGGCCGTCCGACCTGCCGACGTTCCGCTTCGACGGCAAGAGGGTCATCAGCACGAAAGAGGCCCTCGAACTCCCGCGCGTCCCGCAGAACTTCGCGATCATCGGGGGCGGCGTGTCGGGCCTGGAGATCGGGATGTTTTATGCGAAGCTCGGAAGTCGGGTCGTCGTCATCGAGATTATGGAGCAGCTCCTCCCCGGGACGGACCCCGAGGCGGTCCGCGTCGTCGCGCGAAACCTGCAGAAGCTCGGCGTGGAGGTCCACATCAAGTCCCAAGCGCGCGGCTGGCGCGAAGACAAGGGCCAGACCGTGGTCGACATCGTGACGCCGGAGGGACTCATCGCGCGCCGGGCCGACATCATCCTGGTCACCGTCGGCCGAAGACCGAACACGGACGACCTCCACGCGGAAGTCGCGGGCGTCGAGTTCGGTCCGCGCGGCTACGTCAAAGTGGACCGCCAGCTCCGCACGTCGAACCCGCACGTATACGCGATCGGAGACGTGATCGGGCCGCCGTTCCTGGCCCATAAGGCGACGAAAGAAGGTCTCACGGCCGCCGAGGTCATCGCCGGCCATCCCGTCGAGCTGGACGTCCATGCGATGCCCGCCGCGATCTTTACGGACCCGGAGATCGCGACGGTCGGACTCCAGGAAGCCGAGGCGAACGCCCAAGGCCGCCGCACCCGGATGGGGAGGGTGCCGTTCGCGGCGATCGGCCGCGCACTGACGACGGGCGAGTACGACGGCTTCGTGAAACTCATCGCGGATGCCGACACGAAGGTGCTCCTCGGAGCGACGATCGTCGGTCCGGATGCTAGCGACCTGATCAGCGAGCTCACCCTGGCGATCGAGATGGGGGCGACGCTCGCGGACATCGCCCTCACCGTGCATCCCCATCCCACCCTGCCCGAGGCGGTCATGGAGAGCGCGGAGGCGGCCCTCGGCCAGGCGATCCACGTACTGAATCGCTGATCCCATGCTCACGACGACGGAAGGCGAAGCAACCCCGATCCTCATCGTCCGAGACGCCTGGCTCTTGGATCTCGGGCGAAAGCCGTACCGGGAGGTGTGGGAGCTCCAGAAGGCCCTTGTCGATCGCCGCGCGGAGGACAAGATCCCGGACGGCCTCATCCTCGTCGAGCACGATCCGGTCGCGACCCTAGGCCGGCGCGGGACGCGCGAGGACGTCTTGGATCCTGCGCTCGAGATCTTCGAGGTCGAACGGGGCGG
>DASWGO010000185.1:0-3292 GCA_036393695.1 Thermoplasmata archaeon | reverse complement strand
ATGGAACGGTGCACTTCGCGGATCAAACGGTTCAGGAAGTCTCCGTGGAGGAAGATGACCTCTCGGGCCTCGTCACCGACATCATGTCCTCGGGCGGCCAAGCCCTTGTTTTCGTCAACACGCGGCGCTCGGCGGAGGCGCTCGCCCGCTCCCTTGCTCGGGATGTGCGTGAGAAGCTAGCCGACAAAGACCTCGAACATCTGGGAAAAGTCGCCGCTTCGATGATTCGGGAGCAGGACGAGGCCACCTCAGTCGCTGCTCGGCTCGGCAAGTGTATCGAGGGGGGCACCGCCTTCCACCACGCCGGACTCACGAACAGTCAGCGAAGCGTCGTCGAGAAGGAGTTCCGCAAGGGACGAATCAGAGGTCTTGTCGCAACGCCCACCCTGTGCCTTCACCCGGATACGCTCATTACAACCGACCGCGGGCCAGTCAAGATATCTCGCATCCGACGGGGAGATCGCGTCCTGACGCACAGAGGCAGGTTCCGGACAGTTCTGTCGATCTCGAAGCGCTGGTATGAAGGACCGATGTTGAAGGTGAAAGCGGATGGCATGCCCCCGGTCGTGATGACCCCTCGCCACAGGGTCCTTCGGAACGACCGTTACAGATTTGGTCACCATGGTCTCGATGGCGTCTGGCACGTGACAATCCGTGGTCCACTTGAGTGGCTCCGAGCGAGTGAGTTACGGCGAGACGACGAAGTGATGTCCCCCGTGGAAATGCCTGAGTTCTTCGCTGACGGAGGTCACAGAACCGTCCTGATCCACCAAGAAAAGTTCGTCGGACGAAACCAGTTCGGATCTGTGTTCTCTCACCCCACCGCTCGACCCGTTCCTCAGACCGTCGAGCTCGAGGAAGAGACTGCGGAGCTCTTCGGTCTGTACGCGGCGGAGGGGTTCACTAGTCGCAACGGAATCGTACGATTCGCAATTGCCACCTACGAAAGCGATTTGACTCGTTTCCTTCGACGAACGCTTCCGGCCCTATTCAAAGTCGTCGTTCGTGTCAGCGACCGCTCGCGACATCGTCGTCAAGTCACGTGCTGCTCAAAGGCGCTCGCGCATTTCTTCGATGAGGAATTCGGCCGAAGGGCGCCAAACAAGCACTTTCCAGAATACTTGATCGACGCGCCCGACAACATCATCCGAGCCTTGGTGCGCGGCGCTTGGAAAGGAGATGGTACGGTCGACCCTCGAGGTTTCCTGAAGGCTCGGTTCGACACAGTGTCGCCACAGTTGGCGGAGCAAATCTCCCGAATGCTGAAGCGACTAGGTTACATGCCCGCCGTCCGAATCACGCGACCGCAGACGGGTCTTGGGAAACATACACAGTATCACCTTGCCCTCAGCGGCACACACGGAAGCATGTTCCTCCGCGACGTTATGGGGATGAACCCACGACAGATTTCGAAGGGAAATCGGACCTACAACACGAAAAACCTCGTCGATGGATCGTTCCGATCACCTGTACGGAGAATTCGAAGGGTACCATATGCAGGAGAGGTCTACAATCTTCACGTCGAGGGCGACGAGAGCTATGTGTGCTCTTTCGCCTTTGCAGTCCACAACTCGGCGGGCATTAATCTCCCTGCACGTCGTGTAATCGTGAGAGACCTCAACCGGTTCGACGTGAACCTCGGTCTCACGCCCATTCCGGTCCTCGAGGTGAAACAGATGTGCGGTCGGGCGGGCCGCCCTCGATATGACAGCTACGGCGAGGCGATTCTGTTCGCGAAAGATGAGGACGACATCGATGAGTTAATCGAAGACTATTTCCTCAGCGAGCCCGAGGCGATCGAATCCAAACTCGGATCCGAGCCCGCCCTCCGGATGCACGTCCTCGCGAACATCGCCACTGGCCACGTGCGTACGGAGGAGGATCTCTTCGCGTTCTTCAACCGTACGTTCTTCGCGTTCACGGGCGACGTCCATGCGATCCGAGGCAAGATCCTCGAGGTCCTCGACTTCCTCGCAAAAGAGGAGTTCATCAACCGACAAGATGGCTTCCTCAAAGCCACATTCTTCGGGAAGCGGACGAGCGACCTATACATCGACCCCCTCAGCGCCGTGAAGATGCGCGATGCGCTCCGCGAATCGCGCGACGACCGCTTCTTCCACCTCTGGACCGTCTGCACGACCCCGGACATGCCGAGGCTCTACCTCCGCCGCGGCGACTACGCGTGGGTCGAGCAACGGATCGAGGAAGCCGACCTGAGGTTCCCCGTGGAGGACTATGACTTTTTCCTCGCGGAAGTAAAGACGGCGTCCCTCCTCGACGACTGGATCACCGAACGCACGGAGGAGGAAGTCACGAAGAAGTTCGGGATCGGGCCCGGGGACATCCGACGTATGACCGACCAGGCGGAATGGCTGCTGTACTCGATGGGCGAGCTCGGGCGGATCTTCAACAAGAAGAAAGTCCGGGCCCTCACTCGGCTGACGATCCAGGTCCAGTACGGCGTGAAGGAGGAGCTCCTCGAACTGATCTCCCTGCGAGGCGTGGGCCGGGTCCGAGGGCGGGCCCTCTTCCAACGGGGCTTCAAGACGCTGAAGGACCTCCAGAAGGCGAATCCGAACGACCTCGCGCGGATCCCGACGATCGGCCCGACGCTCGCGGTGAAGATCAAGGAGCAAGTCGGAGTCCCCGTGGACGCAAAGGAGATCGAAGGCCAAGCGGCCTTGGGGGATTTCGGGTGAGATACTCCATCGCAGGAGCTCGGGGGCACGTCACGGACCCGATGGAAACAATCCGCCAGGCCCAGGACTGGGGTGGGCCTCGAGGCATCGAGGTCCTCGTTGCGGACGCGACCGTGGTCTTCGGACGGGCCCACGTCGAGAGTGCGATCCAGCACGCGCTGCGAGCGCACGACGCCGGGACGATGGTCGCCCACTCGGTGTCCATGGAGGCCTTGCGGTACCTCTCCGCCCAGCGACAAGTCGCGGACGCGATCCGAATCGCGGGCATCGGGACCGGCACTCGGGAACTCGCCGTCGCGGTCTTCGGCGCCGACTCGACCGAGGAACTCCTGAAGCTCTTTGGCTGGGTGCGGGACGACACCGTCCTCGAGCCGAGGGAGAAATCGCTCATGGCACTCGGCTTCACCAAGGACGCGCTTTCCACGGTTCCACCCGATCGCCGGAGCGATCTCGCGCTGGAGAAAGTCGCCCTCCTCGATGTGTGGAAGTGACTGCGGCGGCCAGGATTTGAACCTGGGGACCCCTTCGGGACGAGACCCTAAATCTCGCGCCGTTTCCGAGCTTGGCTACCGCCGCGCGGCCCGGAAGTCCCC
>DASWGO010000184.1:0-7179 GCA_036393695.1 Thermoplasmata archaeon | reverse complement strand
GCGGCAGTACAGCGTGTACTCGTGCTCGGTCCCCTGGACCATCTTCCTCATGCGTCACCCGACCATCGGGTCCGCACCGGTCCGGAAGACCTCCCGCTGGCGCTTCTCGTAGACGTACATCTCCGTGATCGCGTGCTCCTTCGACTCCTCGTCGATCGCCATCTCGAGGTCCTTCATCGTGAGGCCCTCCTTCTTCCGCTCCGTCTTCTTCAGCTGGATGACCCGCTTCACGAAGTTCTTCTTCGCAGTCGTCACGATGGCCTCGATGATGGCGCCGGAGATGATGTCCTTCCGCTTCACGGTCTTAATCGCCTCTTTCGCCTCGGCGTCGAGTTTGACCTTCACCCACTTGTTCTCTCCATAGAGTTCGTCGAGGACGAAGCGGCGGAGCGCGTCGACCGCCTCTTTGTGGCCCCCGAACGTCTCGTCGAGGCTCTCGGCAGTCGGCAAGGCCTCGTTCAGATAAATCCGAAGGATTTCTTCCGCCGCCCTGCGGTCCGGACGCGGGATCTCGATGATCTCGTCGAACCGCCCCGGCCGCAAGAGGGCCGGGTCCACGAGGTCCGCGCGGTTCGTCGCGCCGATCACGAAGACGTCGTGCAGCTCGACCAGTCCGTCCATCTCGCTCAGGATCTGCGCGATGATGTTCTTGTGGACGCCGGACGTGTCCATCATCCCGCGGACCGTGAACAGCGCCTCGATCTCATCGAAGAAGACGATGCTCGGCTTCTTCTCGTGCGCCTGGCGGAAGATCTCCTTGATGATGCGCTCGCTCTCCCCGACCCACTTCGAGAGGACGTCCGCGATGCTGACGTTGAAGAAGGTCATGTCGTTCTCCGTCGCGATCGCCTTCACGAGCAGCGTCTGCCCGCAACCGGGAGGACCGTATAGCAGGATCCCCCGCGGCGCCTCGAGGGAGATCTGCGCGAACAGCTTCGCCTCCTGATACGGTAGCACGACGACGTCCTTGATCCGCTCGATCGCCTCCATGAGGCCGCCGATCTCCCCGTAGGTCACGTTCGGTTTCTCGCCGAGCAGGAGCGACTTGACCTCGAGGTTCGGGAGGATCTCGAGGACCTCCATCGTCGGCGGCAAGACGCCGATCTGGAATCCGGGCTTGAGCTTCTTGTACACGGTCTTGTCGCAATCGATCAGGCGCTTCTCCATGTCCCCTTCCACGGAGATCACGAGCTTGCCGTCCATCATGTCGACGACTTTCGCGATCACGCCCTCGTTGCGCACCGCGCTGCCTTCGACGATCGCGTAGGTCTGCGGATGCACCCAGACGTATTGGCCGACGCCGAGCTGAGACTTGTCGACGAGACCGGTCGAGACTTTCAGGAGCTCCGTCGCGCGCGCCACGACGACCTGGTTCCCGTCGAGGTCGGGCCCTTCCTTGCGGACGACGTACGCGTAGAGGAGCGGCGGTTGCTTGATCTTGTTGAACTTGTCCTCGTACGCCTTCAGGCGGTACTCCCGTTCCTCGATCTCGTAGCGGAAGGAGTGGAGGTCGCGCTCGTACTGCCGACGAAGGCGATCCATCTTCTCCTCGAACTCGTCTCGGACTTCCTCCGCCGACTTCGACACCTTCCCGTCGCCCTCATCACTCGCCATCTTTGGATCACCGCGGGCTTGCGCGCGCGATTCGGTCGGGACGCGACAGCATCTGCTCTGGGGACGCGAGTCTGTGGAACAAGCTGCCGCCTCGTCCCATCCCTTGTTAGAAAGTGGCATCCGGAATTAAAGCTTTTGTTATCGGTACTGAAGATGGGACAATCCCATCGACGCGGATGTTGCGCACTCGCGAGCGCCGCGCGGAGGACGTCGCAAGTCCGCGATTCGCGAGAGGTTTGTTGTAGCGAACGATGGACCCAGTGTCGAGCCGCATCGCGCGTGTCGTCGCGCGATTTTCCTAGATATAGCCGCCCTGAATCAACTTCTTGATGTACGGCGTCAGGACCCGGGCGAGGCCCATGTCCCCGTCCCAGTCCTCAATCTGGTCCCAATGATGGTCTTCCATGTCCTTGATGCATCGCTCGATCTGGCTGGTCCAACTCTGCGTGCCGTCCCCTTCAATTCTCGCCGCGAGGACGAGCCACTTGCCCCGGCCGATCAAGATGTGCATGTGGCCGACCGTCATCTCGTTCAGGTCGGCGTAGTCATCGCCGCGCAGGGCGTCTTTCACGAACGCCTGCACCGCCGTGAGCATGCCGCTCAAGATGTCCGTGTCCACGTCGGGCCTCAGCCGGCGGGTCTCGTGTTTGATCAGGAGTCCGTCTTTGTGATTGAGGAGGAACACGTCTTCGACGATCGCGTCGCTGGGCTTGCTCGCCGTCGTCGCAGGGGAAACCTGCTTCGACGCACCCGCTTGTCGACGCCGCAGGATCATGAACATCGCCGCGGCGGCCGCAGCGCCGACGAGGACGAGGACCCACCAGAACTCCGCGAAGAATCCCGGGGCGGTCGAGAACTGGAACGTCTTCGACTGGCCCATCGTGTTCCCGGCGAGGTCCCGTGCGGTGGGATCGATCACGACGAAATACGTCGTCCCGGACTGCAAGTCACGCGCGGGGACGAACGTGACAACGCGGGAATCTGAACTCCACACGAACGTCCCGTCCATCGCGGGAGTGATTGAGAATGCCCGCTCAACCGAAGAGCGGTCCATTGGTTCGCTGAAAGTCACGACAATCCACGGAGTGAGGTTCGTGTTCGCGCCCGCTGGCCGGGACTCCGTGACCACGGGCGGCGTAACATCGACGAGGGTCCAGGTATCGTTCGTCGCAGGAGCCGTCTCCACGTTGCCCGCACGATCACGGGCGATCGATCGGAATGCGTAGACATGACCGTCTTGACCTACGAACGTCGCGCCCGTTGACGTAGTGTTCGTGTAACCGACCAGGTCGGTCCACGGATTCGCCCCGTCTTTCCACTGGATCCGATAGGCCGCGATATCCGTGGTGCCCGTCACGGGGCCCCAGGCGATTGCGAATTGGAGCGCGTTCTCGTACCTGGGCAACGCGGTCATCGACGAGTCCGGAGGAGTCACGTCGACGATGGTCCACGAATTGTTGCCGCTCGGAGGCGTTTCGACGTTCCCTGCACGGTCCGTTGCGACCGAGCGGAACTGATAGGTGTGGCCGTCTTGGCCCGTGAACGTGGACGAGGTGCCCGTCGACACCAGCCAATCCGTCCAGACGCCGGCGTTGTCCTTCACCTGGATCACGTACGACACGATGTCGGTGGTGCCTTCGCGGGGTTCCCAGTAGACCGTGAAGCTGAGCGAAGCTTCGTATGTCGGGAGTGGCAATGTGTGAGACAACGGAGGGATTGTGTCGACGATGGTCCATGTGTCGTTGCCGCTTGGGACCTCGAGGTTACCCGCAGCGTCTTTGGCCTTCGACCGGAACTGGTAGACCCCTTGTCCGCCGGCCGCAAACGTCCCGGATGTCGCGGTGGTATTGACGAGCCAGTCCCTCCAACCGACCGCGCCGGCGTTGTACTGGATCGTGTACGAAACGATGTCCGTGACCCCGGCATCGGGCGCCCAAGACACGGTGAATGAGCTCCGGTTCTGGTACTGACCGAGCGTCTTCACGTGGGATCCGGGTCGAACGGTGTCGACGATCGTCCATGTATCGTTTGCCGAGGGACCCGACTGTTTATTGCCCGCGCGGTCGTCCGCCGTCGTCGCGAACTCATATAAGCCGTCCGCGGAAGCGGTGAACGTGAATTGACCGACGTTCCCGGCCGGCTGGGTCGCCCATGGTTTCCATCCACCGCCGCCTCCCGTTCGGTACCACAGGGTGATGTTCCCCGCGCCGGTTCCGTTTCCGTCCGACGCGGTGTACGCAACTGTGAACGTGAGGGCGCTCTCGTACTTCGGCAAGGGACTTGCCGCGGAGATCGGCGGATCCGTGTCCACCATGACAAACGACTCCGTGTGGCTCGTGGCCATATCCACAAATCGAGGATCGTTTGTGAACGAATACGGGAGATACGTCACGCTGGCCTGGGTCAGATTGTCCGTCGGGATCCGGGAATTGATGTAGATCCTGTCGGTGACGAGAATCCACGGTTGGACTCCGGACGGAGCCGGGCGATCCCAAACCCGCGTGCCGCCATCCATGACGGCAATGCGGGCTCCCGCGACCGGCGTGAGCCCGTTTGGCCAAAGGGCGTCGACTTCGAGATAGTTCCGGACCGTCAGATTGCCGGCGGCCATTACCGCGAGTTTCGTGAATGGGCTATTCACCGCGACGACTTCGGTATAATTTTCCACGTAGAACTCGTAGGTTCCAACCGAGGTCAACGTCGCGTTATCGGCCGTGAACCGGGTCCTGAAGGTCTGGTTGCCGATGACGAAGTATCCGTCCGCATATGAGGTCTGGACCGGGACCCCACTGCCCGCGCCGCCTTTCGTCACGCCGGAAATCGTGTCGCCCGAAGACAGGCCGTTCGCGACCAGCCCCGAGGCGACGCCGAGCGCGTCTCCGCCTCGGCCGCCATCCGTCATGTCCAACGCATCCCCGCCTCGGCCGCCCTGCAGCGTCGAGACCCAGTTCGAGGCAAGAGTCGGAGAGACGAACACACTCGCGATGCCGGCGGCGGCGCCTCCGTTGCCACCGAAGCGGGCTCCGAGTCCTCCGGCTCCTCCCGTCACGGTGACGATTTGGTTGAAAGTGACTTGCGTGGCGTTGAACCTCCCATCGTTGTTCCCGAAGGTGACGACCCCGGTCGCGTTCCCGCCGTAGCCGCCTCGCACGCCGCGGCCACCGTCCCCGCCCGCGAGCGTCTGGAACGTGTTCGCATGGATGGTCGCGGATCCGGACACATAGAACGCGGCCGCACCGTTCGCCGCGCCGCCGGTCGCGCCGTTTCCGGTTGTCGCGCCGCCGGACAGGACGCCGTTCCCGCCGATCCCGCCTTGAACCGCTTGGATGAAGTTGCCACTCGCGTCGACGTTAACTACGGTGATCAGGAAGAGGCCGTCCGCGTCTCCACCGACCCCTCCGTTGCCGTTCGTCGTCCCGCCGCTCCCACCCGGTCCGCCGTTCCCGCCGGTGATGGCATCGACCGCGTTCCCCCGCACCTGGCCCAAGATCGCCGAACCGGCCACTTCGATTGCGACGGCCGTGCCCGCGTCCCCGCCTCGGCCGCCCGTGGTCGTCGTGACACCACCGCCCCCGGCACCACCGGATCCGCCGGTGACGTTGGCGATCGTGTTCCACGCGACGGTCGCATCTGGGGTGGCCGCGACGACGATCCCCGCAGCGGCGCCTCCGTTCCCGCCGCGACCGGCGGTCCCGCCGAGGTTCGCTTGACCATCGCCGCCCCGTCCGCCGATCACGGTGTCAATCGTGTTCGATGAAATCGAAACGGAGGGCACTCCGTACGCATAAATCCCGGCGGCAAACGATCCGTTTCGGCCGGAGGCTCCGGGGATCGACCCAGGCCCACCGCTGGATCCGCGCACACCTCGAATCGAGTTCCCGTCAATCGATGCCGCGGCGCCGCTGGTCACGAGGATGCCGATCGCGAAGGTACCGCTCACGTTCGTGATCGTATTGCGAGAAATCGCTGGGCTGCCACCAAACTCGACTTGGATCCCGAGCCCGGTCCCGTTGATTGAGTTGCCGACGATCTGGGCAGATGAGGCGTTCGCATAGATCCCAAGGTTCGTCGCCCGACGGATCGTGTTGTTCGAGACGATGCTCTGCGATCGGACGAAACCGAAACCAAGACCCGCCTGAATGACCGTGTTGCTGGTGACGTTCGGCGAGCTGTCTGTCGCCGTGACCGCCCGGTCGACTCGATCAAAGGTCGACCAAGAAACCGATCCGGATGAACTGGCATTGAACTGGATACCACCCCACGTGAATGGAGAGCTGGTGCCGTTAAAGGTGAACGTGATGGGCTTGGCCGCGGTACCGTCGGCCATGAGTCGGCCTTCGATGAAGAGATGCACGCCGGAATCAAACTTCACCGTCGTTCCGGGCGTGATTGTCAACGTCCGCGGCGCCCGGACCGTGACCGGACCGGTCACTATGTAGGTCGTGTCGGCGACCCCCCACGTGGTATCCACGGTGATCACCCCTCGGACGTACGTGAGCGCACTCGCGGTCGGAGAGGTCACGAGGAGGACCGCGCCGATGGAGCCGAGGAGGACGAGGACGACCGCAACGCTTCTCATCGAGTACCGCGAGGCGTGGGCGCGCATGCGAGTCGGCGTCTCCCGGGCAGGGAATTCCCCGGCCCAGTCGCGTCCCCGTTCCCTCGCTCAATATATTATTCAAATGGCGCCGTTATCCCGCGTGATAGCGAATTCGGAACCGGATAACAGCCCATGAATCGGACGAGACAAGAACCTCACCAGTCGGACGGTGCTGCGGACCTATTGGTCGGGAATCGGGCCGGTCAACTCGATCCAGATTCCGTCCGGGTCTTCGACGTAGGCGAGCCAACTCTCCCCCTCGGCAAAGGGCGGGTGCCCGGCCCGGGCTCCGTTCGCCAGCAACTCCCGGTACGCCCGCTCGACATCCTCGCACTCGAACGCGATGTGGTCCAGCTCGTCCCCGTTGCGATACGGTCCGGCGAAGAACTTGGAACCGTCCGGGTACCAGTTCAGCTCCAGCAACTGCTTCGACCCGGCGCTCCGAAGCTCCGCCCATTCGCCGCCCGTTTCCGCGACGCGCCGACGGCGGACGACCCGCATCCCCAAGACATCCCGGTAGAATGAGATTGAACGCTCCAGGTCGCGGACCTGAATCCCGACGTAGGCAAGTGTGAATCGCATGAACTCGGACGAGTGAGGACTCCGCATCCCATAAGCTATCTGCCGCCACACGACGGCGCGCAACGCTTGTAGCCTCGCGCTGCCATATCCTTCCGGACAGCGACATGATCCAAATCGACATGGAGGTCCCGGACCGGCCCGGGGAGCTCGCGAAACTCGCCGCGATTCTCGGAGAGGCGGGAATCAACATCGACGCGATCGGCGCTGAATCCGCGGGCGGGCGATCGTATGTGAGCCTGATCGTGAATCAGCCGATGCAAGCGAGGGAGGCGATCATGAAAAGCGGCTACACATGCTCGATGCGGACCGTCCTCGTCGTGCGGCTCGACGACAAGCCCGGGGCCCTCGCAGCCCTCGCCCGAAAACTCGGCGACGCAGGAGTC
>DASWGO010000183.1:0-1690 GCA_036393695.1 Thermoplasmata archaeon | reverse complement strand
GTGTCGCCGATCCCGTCGGGGCCGTTGCAGATGTTCTGCGCCGGTCCGCTGCACCGGTCGGCGCCCTGATAGTTGGACCAGAAGTTGCCCCCATGAGGATAGCCGTCGTCCCAGGTGTTGGGATTCGGGGACGAATCGTACGCTTGCGAGCCGCCGTAGATGTAATTGTCGGCAAACGCGTTCCGGAATGTCCGGATGCGCGCCGAGTCATAGACTTGCAAGCCCTCGGCGGTGTTGTTCGCGAACAGGTTGTCTGTAATGTTGGCGTCGAACGAACTGACCAGACATAGTCCGGCGCCCTGGTTGGACTCGAAGGTGTTGTGCGCGACCGTGAGGATGTGAGTCGACCGCACGCAGAACGCCCCCAGGTTCGCCGCAATCCGGTTGCCGGTGAGCGTCAGGTTCGTGACGGACTGGAAGTCGGCCGAAGACCAGACGGATCGCTCGATGTCGCTGTCTCGGACCACTAAGTCCTTCGAATCAGTGACGAGGATGCCGGCCGAGTTTCGATCGAACCGATCGCCCGTCATCACCAGGCCGGAGAGGCTCGATACCTGGATGGCGACGGAATTGTTGACCAAGGCGCTATCCGAGACGGTCACGTTCTCGGAGGGGCGATCGACGAAGAGGGCGGCTCCCTCATTCCGGGAAAGATCGGAGAGCGACGCGGTCACGTTGCGACTGCTCGCGACATGCACCCCGCTCCCTTTGGCCGGGACGGAGGGAAGGTACGTTTGGTTGGTGAACCAGACCGAGACGTGGGCGAACACGATATCGGAAGAATCGGTGACGAAGACCCCCTGATCGTTGTAGCTGAAGTTCGAATTTCGGATGGACGCTCCCTGCACGTGAGCGAGTTCGAGTCCGACATCCGCATGATCGGCGGAAACGTTCTCGATTGAGAGGTCCGTCGAGTCGACGACGATCAATTGCCCGATTTCGAGACCATCGACGGCGAGGCCGGATTCCTCTTTGAAGTACCGAATGGGTTTGCCGTTCACGAGGTTATCAATGGCGATCGAATGAGACGATCGCGTTGGAACCGAGGAACCCAACACCACGAGCCCATCGTGATCGAACGTGTTGCCCCGGAGCGTGGTGTTCAGACTTTCGCTCAGCCACAAGCCCGCCCCGTTCCGTGAAAAGTCATTGGATTCGATCGTTAGGTTCGACGACCCTGTGACGAGCATCCCTTGGAACTGATTGTTCGACAGCGAGTTAGCGACCAGGGAGACGTTCGAGCTCGCGTCGACCCGAATTGCGTAGCTGTTGTTCGACAAGCGATTTCCTACAATCGTGGCCCGACCTCCCCCACTGACGGAGACGCCGACTTGATTCGCGGAGACGTTATTGTCGGAGACCACCACCCCAGGAAAGGTGTCGTTGGGATACGAGACCTGGACCGCGAGATCTGCGTGGCTCAGGTTGTTTCGGGCCACCGTGAGGTTGCTCGTGAACTCCAAGGAGAGGTCCCACGCGAACCCCGTGACCGTGGAGTCCTCGACCCGACCGTTCGAGACCTCGATGAAACGGATGCCCGCGAAGCCGAGTCCCGGAGGCTGGTGGACAAACACATCCCGAATGACGAAACTCGCGTCGGTGTCGCGAATGAAGATGGCCTCCATCGTATCGACGTTCGTGATCTCCCATCCCGTGATGAGGTACGGATCGTCATGTGTGCCGTGGCCGC
>DASWGO010000182.1:0-3197 GCA_036393695.1 Thermoplasmata archaeon | reverse complement strand
GGATCGACGACGTTCACCCAGGTGACGGCGTATTTCTCGACGAGTTCCCGACACCGGCCGATCGAGGCGTCTGGCTCCTCGAGGAATTCGGTCGGCGTATAGGCGATGACCTGGACGCGGACCATGCGCCGCGAACCTCGCAGAGCCCATTAAACCCTTGTGCGCGCCGTCGATGCGGAAACTCCAAATGGCCCCATTCCTTGCGGACGACGGTGGACGCATGAAGGTCGTGCACCGAAAAGACGCGAAGGCGTTGAAGGGCGACAAGAGCCTCTCGTATCAGCTCATCAACCCGGACAACGTCGGATCGCGGAAGTTCCTCGTTACCGTCGTCGACATCCGCCCGGGAGGGAGCACGCCGGTCCACGAACACCGCACGGTGGAGTCGATGTACTATATTCTCGAGGGCCGTGGGGAGGTGACGTCGGGCCGCGAACGGAAGGCCGTCGGGCCCGACACGGCGGTGTACTTCCCCGCGGGTTCCACGCATGGAATCCGAAATGTCGGCAAGTCGCGGCTCCGATACCTATCCTGTCACGCCCCTCCGTACGAGATAGAAGACCTCTATCGGAGTTGGCAAGCGCACGAAGGACTCGTGATGACGGGCGGGTGATGGCTCTGAACTCCGAAGGGCCCAGAGCGCACCCTTCCGCCGCCACGTGAGGCGGGAACCTAAGGCCAAGTCTTATACGCCCCCCGCGGGTGCGTTTTCCATGCGCATCGTCCTTGTCGTGTTCGGAGTCCTTGTCTTGCTCGCGGGCTCGGTCTGGACGCTCCAAGGTGCGGGGTTCATCCCGGGCTCATTCATGTCGAACAATCCGACGTGGATATGGTTCGGGACGATTACGGCGGTCGTCGGACTCGGGATTCTCGCGTTCGGCATCTGGTCGAGGCCGCACCGCAAAACACACCCGACCGATTCATTGCGAAACGAGTAGCGTGATCGAGTCGTTCCCGAGCGCGCCATTCGGGAACGGCGGGGCGGTCGTGGCATCCTGGAGGACGCCCGCGCCGTCGTAAGCCCGCGCGACGATCCGAAACGAGCCGCTGCGAGGTGGGGTCCAATTGATTGTCCACAACACCCAGGTGAGTCCCCGTCCCATACGGGGATACAGGGTCGCGTCGCTCCAGGTGGCACCGCCATCGGCGCTCACTTCCACGCGTGAGATTCCGCGGTCTCCCGCGAACGCGACGCCGCCAATCTCGACGGTTCCGCCCACGACCGTGTTGTCCGGAGGCGTCGCGATGATCGCAACCGTGTGTACTCGGCCCTTCCCAGGGTCCGAGTTCGTCCATCCTTTCTGTTGCCAATAGCCGAGGTACTCGGCGTTCACCGCCTCGATCTTCGTGACCCACTTCGCGTGGAACATCCCGTACAATCCGGGCACGATGATCCGGGCCGGGTATCCATGAGCGGTCGCGAGAGGACCACCGTTCATGTAGATCGCGACGAGCGTGTTCGGGTCCATCGCCTTCGCGATCGGGACGGCCGCGGTGTAGCCGTCTGCGCACGTGAATACGATCCAATTGTCCGGGCTGGGATCCACACCCGCCGATTGCAGAACGGTCGCGAGCCGCACGCCCGTCCATTCCGCCATGCTAATGAGATTCCCGCCGACCTCGTTGCTGACGCACTCCAACGTCACGAACTCATCGACCGTCGCGAGCGCCTGGAGGTCCGGGTACGAGTACGTCGTCGGGTTCGAGACCAAGCCACTGATCGAGAGTTGCCATCGCCCCGCGTCCACGGTCGGGTCGATCACGTTTTTCGTGACCACATAGAACTCCGACGTCGGCGTCTGTTCCTTCGAGAACATCTCCGCCACCGACGCGAACACGAGCCGTCCCTTCTTCGAAATGAGGCTCCCGAGCCCATAGACCGTCAAGGCGGCGACCGCGATCGCACCGATGCTCCCGGCGATGAATTGCCGCCGACTGAGGCTGAACCCTTCCGGGTACTCGGCCGCGACGTCGACGAGCAGATGGTCGAGAAGAGCCGCGTAAAGCCAATACCCGATGACCTGGCTGAACGCCGCGAAGCCCGGGCCCACCGAAGTATTCGACCCGAAAAAGCCCGTATCCAGGAGGGGGAGGATCACGAGGAGGACGATTCCCGCGGAACTGAAGGTATAGAAGGCCATGACGAGCCAGCGATTCTTAAGCCATCGTTGCACGCGTCGGTAGAGCGTCGCGTAGATTCCCGGCAGAACAAGGAAAACCGCGAGAGCGGTGAGCAGCGCGAGGAGTTTCGCACCTTCACCGAGTGTCCGGATGAAGAACGACTCGACTTGACCCGGGATCCGGCCGACAACGAAGTCCACTGCGATCTCTGGGAGGAATACGCCGAGGCCGAACGCCCGCATGAAAAAAGTGACGAGGAGGCCCGCACCGCCCGCGACGACTCCGGCGGCAAATCGGTACCACGGGAGCCGGCGGATGAATGCCCGAAAATTCTTCCATCCCTCGGCCACGCGCGGGCTACGCCGTGGCGCTCCCTTGAACCTATGCCACAAGTCGCGAGCTGAGACCAATCCTTTATTTAGCCCGAGGCGAGTCCGCAGCTGGACAGGATCGGATGGCGGCGTCTCTCAGCAAGCAAGCCCGCGTCGGACGTCGAATCGTCCTGACCGTTTTGTGGACGATGCTCCTGATCGTCGGCGTGACGATCGGGGTACTCGTGCTCGTCCGGGGGGTCCAAGACGCGATTCAGAAGGCTTCCCTGGCTGTGGCGGGCGGTGCGTTCGCCCTGTCAATCGCGGTCGCCCTCATCATGCTCGGCCTCTGGGGGATTACCGCGAACAACCGAAACCTGAAGCATGCGGTCGACTTGATCGCGGAAGTGGACCGCGCGCGCAAAGAGACGATTCAGCTCGAGAGCACTCGCTACATGCAGAAGTAGGGTCCGGCGCGTCCTCGATTGCCTCCTCCCGAAGGCCGCATTTCACGCCTCTCGAGGCTGTCAGCCGCAGACGGAACTCCCCCGCCTGCTTGCCAACCGCGGGGAATATCCCTTCCCGCGTGATGTCGGAGGTGGGAAGCTGGATGAGCGCTGAACGTCAGAAGATCCGGGCGGCGGAATGGCTGTACCGCTGGAACCTGAGTATGAGCATCCTTGGGATCGTCTTCACGATCCTGACGTTCGTCGGCGTCTTCACATTGGTCTTGCGGCAATACTTCGCGGAGTTTGGGCTCAACGA
>DASWGO010000181.1:0-7990 GCA_036393695.1 Thermoplasmata archaeon | reverse complement strand
TCTTCGCCGAAGACCTTCTCGAAGTATCCGAGGGTGCCTTTTCGGATCTCCTCGTCGCTGGCGCCCTGGCGGTGGAAGTCTCCGACGACGATGACCTTCGTCTTGTCGCCCATCGGGACGTATGTGTGGGTCTGCTTCGAGCCCTTCGATGGACCTTCCAAGACTTGCAGCTCGAACCCGAACGGCGGGTCCATCCGCATCTGCCAAATCTCTTCGGCCTTGCCTTGCGGCCCGGCGATCTCGGCCCGGATCTTCATCGTGTTCCCCTTTTGCTCCAGGACCTTCTGGCTCAGGATCGACTCATGCTGATGGCTCTCCGGATCCTGCAGATATTTCCAAATCTTCTCAATCGAGGCGTCGAATACGCCGTCGTCTCGCACGTATACCATTCGTTTCTCCTCCGGGACATGGACGATGTCCCTGGCGGCCTATACTTTGTATACTATTTGAAGGCGGCAGGGAAGGATAGTATATCGCGAGCCTGTAACGTCGGTTTCAGTCCAGCAGCTCGGGCCAGATTTGGCTCGAATCAAGCGGGAATCCCCGACTTCCACGTCGTGTCCTCAACAGCCTCCACAGCCAGGGAATTTGATTCGTTCCCCACGACGCCAGGGCTAACCCGAATTACTTCCCCCGGCCGGCCGGCACGAACGCGGGCCGCGAGCCATTCGGATCCCCACCCGTGATGCGGAGCGTGTTCCTTCCAAGCGGCGAGACCGAAGAGTCGCGCCCCGCAGTCGGGGCGGAGCTCCCTGCGCCAGGAATCATCATCCACATGTTGCACGGCAAAGACTGTGTGCGCCATCGTCACGGCTCAACGGGGATAAGGTAGTAATATTCTATTCGACGTTTAATTTCGAAAGGAATATTCACATCGGGATATCGATATGCCGCAATCATTGTCGGCGATCGGGAATCGCAATTCGTCAGCGGGCCTGGATTCGAGCCTTGAAAGCGTTTGAGGGCGGACGCTCGCATGCGCCCGGACCCCTCGAAATGAGCGGAAAAAGCCTAACGGTCCGAATGGGCTTATAGGGCCTCCGTCATTTCCGCAGGTGAGGCTGGAGGGATACCGTGGCCTTGCTCCGCTACGCCGCGGCAGACGTCCTTCGCAGTCGGCGACGGACATTGACTGCGGTCCTGGGAGTGCTCCTCGCGGTCACGTTCATCGCAGGAACATTCATCGCGATCGATTCGTCCACGCGGGCGACTCTGGACGGAATCCTCGCGAACTACCCGGCCGATATTCAGTTCCAGGCACAGCCTGGGAATGCGACCCAAATCCGAGAAGCCGTCGAGGCGATTCCCGGCATCGTCCGCGTCGCGACGTGGCGTAACGCCCAGTTCTCCGAAATGGAATCGGCCTCCTCCGGAGGACGGACGTACGCCCAGGCCATTGGCGTCGAACCCGACCGTCCTCCATCGTTTCTCAACGGAATTACAATTACGGCAGGCAGTCTTTTACTTCCAAGAGGCACGGTCGCGCTGAGCGAGGACCTCGCCAAGCAAGTGAACGTCACCCTGGGCGGCACCGCCGCTTTCGTGTACCGTTCGTACAACATCACCGGAAACGAGACACTCACGCGCCTCGATGTCACGGTCGGTGGTCTCTTCCGGAATCCGTATGCCGGCCAGGGTCCTTTCTATGCGCCCGCGACAGCTCTCGTTCAGATCCGGGATGTCGACTGGTATGAACAGCAACTGGGCGTGGTCTCGTACGGCGGGAATTCCATCGGGGGAGAAATCCGAATCGATCGGGATCGGCTTCTCGACCCGTATGACCTCGCGGCGTCGCAGCGAAACCTGGCCCGCCTCGACCGCCAAATCGACGGCGTCCTGGCGCCGTTCCAGGGTCGAGTGACCATCGATTATGTCGGGACTGCGATCGGGAACTTCGCCACCATCATCACGATTCAGCGGATCATCTATCTCGCGCTCTCCACCCCGGTCTTGCTGCTCGGCATCTACCTCGGGGCCATTGGCGTGGACCTGGGCCACGCCGAGCGGAGGCGCGAGCTCGCGGTCCTCAAGACCCGAGGGGCGACACCCCGCCAGCTCATCGGGCTTCTGCTCGTCGAAGCCGCGCTGGGTGGAGCGATCGCCGCCATCGTGGGCCTCGTCGCGGGCGTGGGCCTGAGCCGTCTGCTGCTCACTTTCGTCAGTCCGTTCACCGCTGCGACCGCGCCGCGATACGACGTCGTCGTCCTCACGCCGTCCACGGTCGTCATCGTCACGGTCCTGGCCGTGATTTTCATGGCGATCACGAGCATCCGATCGGCGCGACGCACGGCGCGCGTCCCGATTGTGGAGACCCTCCGGTACTACGCGCCCGGGGAGACTCGGATTCAGTACCGGCCTTGGATCGACATCCTGCTCATCTCACTGGCCATCGTCACGTACGGGATGGTCCTCTATGCCCGCTCGAATCCCCAGGATTTTTTCACGTTCCTGATCGGTGCCCTCTTTTTCATCATGCTACCGTTCACGCCGATCTTCCTCATCGTCGGGACGACCCGGCTGCTGACCCGTTCCACGGGCCGCGTCTACGAGTGGACGGCCCGCGTGTGCAAGCCGTTCGCAAAGAACCTGTATTACGTCATCAGCCGGAACTTGCGGCGAAACCCGAGGCGATCCGCCAACGTCGCGGTCATCATCGCCCTCGGAATCGCATTCGGGATGTTCATCCTCGTGACGTTCTCGTCGCAGCTCGCCTATCAAGAACGCCAAGCTCGCGCAGCGGTCGGTGCGGATGTCTCACTGGACGCGTCGGCCTCGAATGCCATGTTCGCCGCGAACCTCAGCGCAGTCCCGGAGGTGGCCGGGGTAACGCGGGTGCAGAACGTTCCCGTCTCTCCGCCATACTGTTGTGCGGGTGTCTACGCGCTCGACCCGGCGACCTATTTCGCCGTCACGAATCCGGAGCCGTGGTACTTCGGAGCGGGCGGAGGAGCGGAGGCGGCGCAAGAGGTCCTCGCGACCCCGGGGCAGGTGCTCGTCACGGAGACATACCTGCGGAACGCGTACCTGGCCGTCGGGGACCGACTCCGTTTCGAAGGCAGCGTCTATAACGGGACGACGTACAACTCGGTCACCCTGAACACGACGATCGGCGGGACCGTCCGCGGTCTGCCGGGGACGAGCTACTACGGATTCGGAATGCCCCTGGCCGTCTACGGAAGCCTGGACACGATGGGGCCTCTGCTCGCGGGAGAGTACCCCAGATACGGCGGGGACCGATTCCTCGTCGCCCTCCGTGCGAACGCCGACTGGCGTGCCGCGAAGACGAACATCGTGGCCCTTGGTGCGTCCAACGTGCAGGTCGCAGCCGAACAGATTGAGCAGCTCCGCTCGAACCCCGTGTTCCGCGCCTTCTTTGGTTTCATCGAACTGGAGATGGCGTTCATGGTCGTCATCCTGACCGCGGGCCTCGGAGTCATCCTGTACGCGGCGACGCTCGAGCGAGATGTCGAGCTGGCCGCCATCCGGGCCCGAGGCGCGAGCGGGTGGCAGACCGCGGGCCTGCTCATCGGCGAGGCCGCCTCGATCATGCTGATCGGACTCATCGTCGGCACGGGAATCGGAATCCTCGCGGCGTATTTGTCGACCTCCGTCATTGCGGCCGGCCCGGGAACCGCGGGGGAGTCCCTGGTCCCGAACCTCTTCATATTCCCTCTAGAAGCTTTGCTCCTCCTGGTGCTCGCGCCTGTCGCGATGCTCCTCACGTCGTTCGCGGTCACGATTCGCATCGCGCGCATGGACATCGCGCGGGTCCTGAAACTCCGAGGTGGCTGACGTGCCGAACATCCGAACGAAAGACTTGATCAAGGTGTATCGAACCGGGAAATCGGAAGTGATCGCGCTTCGCGGACTCGACATGCAGGTGGCGGAAGGCGAGCTCGTCGCCGTTCAAGGACCGTCGGGTTGCGGGAAGACCACGCTGCTGAATCTCATCGGCGGGATTGACCGCCCGACCGCAGGCCGAATCGAAGTCGACGGTTCCAACCTCGTTGACTTCGCGGATGGAGACCTCGTCAAGTATCGCCTCGCGAAGGTCGGCTTCATCTTCCAGTTCTTCAACCTCGTCCCCACGCTCACGGCGGAGGAGAACGTCGAACTGCCGTTGCGGTTGGCAGGGAAGGGCCCCTCGATCCGGGCGAAACGTCGGAAGGAGCTCCTCGAGCTCGTGGGCATGACGCAGCGGTCGAGCCACCGCCCCGACGAACTGAGCGGCGGCGAGCAGCAACGGGTCGCCATCGGGGTCGCCCTCGCGAACGATCCGCCGCTCCTCCTGGCGGACGAGCCGACCGGCGAACTCGACACGAAGACCGGGCAGGAGGTCCTCGACCTGTTCCGTCGCCTCAACCAGGAGTTCAAGAAGACGATCGTCGTCGTGACGCACGACGCCCGCGTGTCCCACATCGCCCATCGGGTCCTCGAGATTCAAGACGGGAAGATCCTCGGCGAGACGGCAGCCGCGTAGGCCCGGCGAACGTCGCGAGTTCAGTAGGTCCGCTCCTCTGGGGCGACTTCCCACTCTTTGGATTCGATCGTCTTCCGGAGTTTCCCAAGCGACTCTCGGAAGTGCTCGACCAGTCGTGCCTTCGCCGGGCTGTCGGGCAACTCCTCGATGAGGTGCAGGAGACCCTCCATCTGCGGGATCTGACTGTATTTCATGATCAGGAGTTCCTTTTGGTACAAGGCGGAGGTGAGGAATTGGTTTCTCACCGTGGCGACCGTCGTTTGGGCCGACCAAAAGCGCAGGAACTTGTCCAGGTAGAATCCGAAGCCAAAGATGATGGTCAAGACGACGAGGAGCAGGACGAGAAGGACTTCGACTTCGTTGAGCCCAAACTCCGCGAAGTATTGCCGCAAGACCAATGTGAAGACGCCGACGAACGTCAGGATCGTGAAGACGATCCCAAGGATGCTCATACTCAGGTTCCAGCGGTACAGCCACTCCGCGGCTCGGATCTTCTGACGCTCGGCGCTCATGCGGGCACCTCGACGGCCACATCACGCGGCGAGGGATATTTCCCTCGGTCGGTCAGCGCATGCGGCGGGGATCTTCGGCTGGCGTACCGCATCCTTACTTCTGCATGTAGCGCGTGCTCTCGAGCTGGATCGTTTCTTTGCGGGCGTGGTCCACTTGCGCGATTAAGTCGACCGCATGCTTCAGGTTCCGGTTATTCGCGGAAATCCCCCACAGGCCAAGCATGATGAGGGCGACCGCGATGGACAAGGCGAACGCCCCGCCGGCCACGGCACCGGAGGCGCGCTGAATCGAATCCTGAATTCCTGGAACGAGCACGAGGAGGCTGATCGTGACGCCGACGATCAGGAGCATCGTCCACAAAACAGTAAGGATGATCCGCCGCCCTACGCGGGCTTGCCTGCTCAGAGGCGCCGCCATGCGTTCCCGTCCCGCCGACGCGCCTTGGGCTAAATAAAGGATTGGTCGTGAGCACCCGTGGGGCATAGGTTCAAGCGAGCGCCCCGGCGTAGCCCGCACGTGGCCGAGGGATGGAAAAATCTCCGGGCATTCATTCGCCGGCTTCCCTGGTACCGGTTCGCCGCCGGAGTGGTCGCGGGCGGCGCGGGCCTCCTCGTCACGTTTTTCATGCGAGCGTTCGGCCTCGGCGTATTTCTCCCAGAGATCGCGGTGGACTTCGTCGTCGGCCGCATCCCCGGAGCGATCGAATCGTTCTTCATCCGGACCCTCGGCGAGGGCGCGAAGCTCCTCGCGCTCCTCACGGCCCTTGCCGTCTTCTTGGTCCTCCCAGGAATCTACGCCACCCTGTTCCGACGCGTGCAAAGATGGCTCAAGAACCGCTGGCTCGTCATGGCCTTCTACACGTTCAGCTCCGCAGGAATCGTCCTGCTTGCGATCCTCCCGATCCTGGATGCAGGCTTCCTTGGGTCGAACACGTCGGTGGGCGTCGGCTTCGCAGTGTTCAGCCAGATCATCGGGTACTGGCTCTACGCGGCGCTCCTCGACCATCTGCTCGTCGACGTCGCAGCCGAATATCAGGAAGGATTCAGCTTGAGTCGGCGGCAATTCATCGCCGGGACAATCGGCGCTATCGCGGTCGCCGCCCTGACGGTCTATGGACTGGGTAGCCTCATCTCGAAGAAAGGGCGGCTCGTGTTCGCATCGATTGCGGAGATGTTCTCGAAGGAGCAGACTCCGACGTCGGAGTTCTACGTGGTCACGAAGAATGTGTTTGACCCGACGGTCGATGTCGGCACGTGGCTCCTTTCCATCGGGGGTTTGGTCTCGAACCCGACGACGTACTCGTACGGTCCTCGCATCGGGAGCGTTGACCTATTGTCGCAGCCCACTGTAGACGAGTTCGTGACGTTGGAGTGCGTCAGCAACGAGGTTGGGGGCAATCTGATCAGCACCGCTGAATGGACCGGTGTGCGACTCGCGACGATCCTCCAATCGGCCGGCATCGACCCAACCGCGGATTGGATCGTTTTCACGTGCGCAGACGGATATACGGCTGGGATCCCGATTGCGAAGGCCATGGACCCCAGCGCGCTCGTCGCGATTTACATGAATGGCGGTCGGCTCGTGACTGCCCACGGGTATCCGGCCCGAATCATCGTGCCCGGGTTGTACGGAATGTTCCACGCGAAGTGGGTGACGAAAATCGAGGCCGTTCAAGGGGAGTTCCGCGGATACTGGCAACAAAAAGGCTGGACGAATTCAGACGATGGGAATGGCCGGATTCACACCGTAGCGATTATCGCGACCCCGCCGGATAACGCGGTCGTCGGCGGATCGGTTGAGATCGGAGGCGTCGCGTTCGCAGGGGACCGCGGCGTGTCGCGCGTCGAAGTCAGCACGGACGGAGGCTCCACGTGGACAGATGCGACCCTAAAGCCCCCGATATCAGGATTGACTTGGGTGTTGTGGACGTTTCCGTGGACCCCGCCTCACAGTGGGTCGTTTCGAATCGTGGCGCGAGGATACGATGGGGTGGGCATTATCCAGGATGTCGCCCCAGCACCGCCGTTTCCGAACGGTGCATTCGGCTACGACGCGATCGCGCTTCTCGTTTCGCAGTGAGCTGATTAGGCACGTTCCGCCGTGCGGCCGGACCGGACACCGAACGCGAGGATGCCGAGGCCGACGAGCGCCGTCACCACGCCAATCCATATCCACGTCGGGTCGTTCGACATGAACGAGCCGAGGATGAACCCCGCACCTTGGAGGGCCCAGACCGCGCCCGCGAGCGAGACAAGCACGCCGAGCACGACAAGGATGACGCGCATGGACAGCGCACCCGCGGGACGCGTATAAGACTTAGCCTATCCGGACGGTTCGGATTGAAGCGGCATCGCGAGGCCTGGTCCGCTCCGCTCCAGGGCAGTCAACCGCCGGTCATCACGAGGGTTTCGTGCGCCTGCCAACTCCGATAGAGGTCTTCGATCTCGTACGGAGGCGCGTGACAGGACAGATACCTGAGACGAGCCTTGCCGACATTCCGGATTCCGTGCGTCGAACCTGCCGGGAAGTAGATCGCGGTATCGGGTCCCAGGACCTTGTGCTCCCGCGCGGACGTCACCTCACCGCGGCCCTCGAGGATGTAGTACATCGACTCGACGGTACGGTGTTCGTGGACCGGCGTGCTCCCTCCCGGACGAATCTCGACCACCGTGACGAGGAACTTCCGCGATCCGACGTTGTCCGGGCTGATGACCTGATACGAGAGACTCCTGTCGCCCTTCAACGCCTTCGCGTCTTTGCGGTGCACGACCTTCATGCGTCCCCCGTCGTCCGCAAGGATTGGCGGCCATTTGGAGTTTCCGCATCGACGGCGCGCACAAGGGTTTAATGGGCTCAGCGAGGTTCGCGGCGCATGGTCCGCGTCCAGGTCATCGCCTATACGCCGACCGAATTCCTCGAGGAGCCAGACGCCTCGATCGGCCGGTGTCGGGAACTCGTCGAGAAATACGCCGTCACCTGGGTGAACGTCGTCGATCC
>DASWGO010000180.1:0-5188 GCA_036393695.1 Thermoplasmata archaeon | reverse complement strand
GCGCCGTACAGCTTCGCGGTCGTCGAGTTCGGATCGACATCGATCTCGTGGGCCCCGAGACGCATCGTCGCGCCCATCCCCTTCACGCCCCGCTGCTCCGGCAACAGATCGACGACCGGGTGGGGCGTCTTCGGATCGAATTCGGAGCTGTTCGCCCCTTTCAGGCCGAGCACGTCGCGGGCGAAGCCGATTGTCGCCAGCTGGAATCCCAGGCAGACGCCTTGGAACGGGATCTCGTTCTCCGCAGCGTATCGGGTCGCGGCGATCTTGCCCTCGATTCCGCGGTCCCCGAATCCGCCCGGCACGAGGACGCCGTCCGCGCCTTCGAGGAGTTTCGTCCCGTGCTTCTCGAGGTCGACGGACTCGACCCATTTCAGCTTGACGTGGACCCGGGCATGTGCACCGGCGTGATGGAACGCCTCGATATGGCTGATGTACGAGTCCTTCAGGTGCGTGTACTTGCCGACGAGGGCGATCGTCACCTCTTTGTCGGGATTCTTCAGGTTCTCGAGAAAGTCCTTCCACTCCCGCAGGTCCTCGTCCTTTGGCTCCAGCCGGAGCGTCTTCACGATGTATTCCGTGAGGCCCTGACCGTCGAACAGGAGCGGGACGTCGTAGATCGTCGAGGCGTCGGGGGCGCTGATGATGCCGTCCACGGGCACGTCCGTGAAGAACGCGATTTTCTTCTTGATGTCCGGCTCCAGGGAGTGCTCGCCGCGGGCGATGATCACGTTGGGCTGGATCCCCATCGACCGGAGCTCGCGGACGCTCTGCTGGGTCGGCTTCGTCTTCTGCTCGCCGACGGCGCCCATGACCGGCACCAAGGTCGTGTGAACGAACAGGAGGTTCTCCTTCCCGATCTCCTGTCCGAGTTGCCGGACGGCCTCGAGGAACGGCATGCCCTCGATGTCCCCGACGGTCCCCCCGACTTCGACCAAGACGATATCCGCCCGCTCCTTCTCTCCGACGGCACGGAGTTCCGCCTTGATCTCGTCCGTGATGTGCGGGATGATCTGCACAGTCCGTCCGAGATAGTCCCCGCGTCGCTCCTTCTCGATGACCGCGCGGTACACTTTGCCCGTCGTGATGTTGTGGTCGCCCGTTAGATTGACATCGAGAAATCGTTCGTAGTTGCCGAGGTCGAGGTCCACCTCGGAGCCGTCGTCGAGGACGAACACTTCCCCGTGCTGGTACGGGTTCATCGTGCCCGCGTCGACATTCAGGTACGGGTCGATCTTGACGGGGCAGACCTTCAATCCTTTCGACTTCAGCAGGACGCCGATCGAGGAGGTGCTGATGCCCTTCCCGAGGCCTGACAAAACGCCTCCCGTGACAATGACATATTTCACTCAAATCACGGGGATGCTCCATCCGGCGGGTCGGTGATAAAGTTTGTGTCTTGAAGTTGGCGAAACACTCGCACACCGCGTCCGCTGAGTCATGTCGCAACCCGATGACGGTGGCGAAAGCCTATATCGCCCGCACGGATGGGTGAGCCCGGTGATTACGTGGAGCTCGTGAAATACGAAGGACTCCCGATCGGCTCCGCGGCTCCGGACTTCTCGTTGCCCGCCGTCGATGGGAAGACATACTCTCTGGCATCTTTCCGGGACAAACCGGTCCTCGCGGTCGCGTTCTGGTGCAATCACTGTCCGTACGTGCAGGCATGGGAAGACCGCACGATTGCCGTCCAACACGATTACGCGGGAAAGGGCGTGCAGTTCGTCATGATCAACGCGAACGACGAGGAGAGCTATCCCGAGGACGACTTCGCGCACATGGTCGAGCGGTCGAAGCGAAAGGGGTACAATTTCCCGTACCTCCGCGACGAGAGCCAAAAGGTCGCCGAATCGTACGGCGCGGTGTGCACGCCCGACTTCTTCGTCTTCGACTCGGCTCGGAAGCTTCGGTATCGCGGGAAGCTCGACGACTCGAAGGAACCGAAGGCCGTGAAGAAGCAAGTCATGCGCGAGGTGCTCGATGCGGTCCTCGCGGGCAAGCAGCCGCCGACGAACTTCGTGCCGCCGATGGGCTGCTCGATCAAGTGGAAGTCCGGTCACTGGCGGTGACGTCGGGTCGCGCGTGTTCGTTTCGTGGCGCGGGAGCGTTTGTCGCCGCGGACGAGCCCTCGGCGAAGAGAACTGAGCCGCCACTCCAGGAAGGAAAATACTGCCCCCAGGTTCCCGCTGCGGCGGTACGCTCGACGGACTCGGGCCGCTTCCTCCGGGTTCGCTTTCAGTTCCTCCACGAATTTTTTGGTGTTCAGGATCGCGCGCGTCAACTCATCCACGATGGGGATCGTCGCTCGCTGGGACGTCCGGGATAGAGGGTTCAAGTCGACGCTGATGACGACCTTCCCCATGCGGACCAGCGCCTCCGCGCGGTCCCCGTCCTCCAGCGGGACCAGCACGACATCCGCCCCAAAGATTCCGTCGCGGTGGGAGAGAGCTCGCTTCGACTCGATGCCTGGGATGCGTGCGTTGGGTCGCAGGCCTAAGACATCGCGCGCCCCCGCGCGTTCGAGAATCCGGACGATTTTCTTCACGCGAGATTCTGTCCGGTGGAACAGGTTCACCTCGATTCGTGCCGGGATCGCCCGCGCGAGTTGCACGACTTCCCGCGCCGCGAGCGCGGCCGCGTTCCCGTTCACAGAAATCACGGGGCGGGACGCCGCGAGGAGATGCGCGGCGGCGGCTCGCTCCGCGACGAGGGCCGGCGCGCTCGTCCCCTCTCCGATTAGGTAGTCCCATGCTTCACCTCGGCCATGGGCGATGAGTCCCTCAGGGACCACAACACCTTCCTTCCAGGCCCGAACGAGCCGCTCTCGGCGGACGAGGGATTCGTACCGCGGGTGAGACCGGGGGATCGTCATGTCAACCGCTGGATCGCAGCCACGAACTTTCCACAGCCGTGCCAGAGGGGATCAGCGGTCGGAATTCCATATTTCTGCTCGTATGTTCGCACGGTGGCGTCCACTTCGTCCCTCGTCATGTTCTCATGATTGATTCCGATTCCGATTACTTTGCCACCGCCAATCGGGCGCGTGAAGAACTGAAGCCACTCGATCTCCTCGTCGATGGTCGGCATCGGCCATGCGACGACGTCCCGGCGGAACGACCGCGTCTTTCTCGCGGGGGCGTGCATCATCAGGATCGCGGACGGCATGGACGCGTTGATGATCGCGCGCGTCCCGCACACATACGCGGGATGGGAGATGCTCCCCTGGCCTTCGACGACGACCACGCGGGCGCGCGTCTCCTCGTAGGCCCGGACGATTTCCGATTCCAACTCGCCGACCATGAAGTCCGCCTTGATCGAATCGAGCGGCACCCCATAGGCGGATCCCTGGAGCAGCCCAGTCTGGCCTGTGGCCACGAATGCCGCGGGCACTCCCGCGGCGCTCAGCGCGTCGGTCAGCAGGAGAGCCGTCGTCCTCTTCCCGATCGCGCCGTCGGTCCCGAGGACCGGGATACGCAGGCACGGCAGCTTTCGGGACAGATCGCTGAATTGCTTCGACTCGCGGATCGGTCGCGGTTTGCGAACGTCGACGAGCCTCACACCGTGCGTCTCCGCGAGCTTAGCGAACTCGAGATCGTCGTTCAGGTACTCGTGCAATCCCGCGACGACGTTCAACCGATTCTCGATTGCCTGTCGGATCGTCGGCCGGAACTCCTTCGGGATGTAGCCGCCAAACGTAGCAACGCCGATGATCACGGTCTCGGGTCGGCACCGTGCGACGGCTTGTTTCAGGTCCGCGAAGATCGGGATTCCGTTCGGTTTCCCGTCGAGCACCTCCCCGGCATCCCGTCCCGCCTTCGCATGATCGATGACGCCCACGATCTCATAGCGTTTCGAGTACCGAACGAGCCCGTTCGCCGTCTTTCCCGTGCTCTGGCCGAAATACCCGTCGCACAGGATTACGGCCCGTTCCATTGCCTCTTGTCTCCTGTGATAACAGGGGGCGAAAGTCCATAATCTCCTATAAAGCCTAAGCGCGCAGGCGCCGCAAAAATGGTCGCAGAATTACGCGTCAGCGAGAGCCTACGCTCTTCCCCCCTCCTAGGTTCCGCGGCGGCTCTATGGGAGGTCTTCCCGTGACGCAGAGCGTCGAGAACCTCGGCCCGTGCAGCGCCTGCGGCGGGAAGCTGTTCCCGTTCATCCTCTGTGAGTCGTGCGGCGCCGCGACGATCCTCCGCGAGGCCCGGCAGCTCGAGAACCAGGCCACCTGTCCCGAATGCGGGGCGCGAAATCCTTGGCAGCTCATCTGCGACCAGTGCCACTCCCGGTTTCGGGCTCCCGCGGCGGAGGAGTCTCCGGCAACCGCGAACCTTGGGATGAAGCCGGAGACGGTCGCGGCCCCTGCGGGCCGTCCGAAGCGACGAATCAACGGCGAGTCGGACCCCGCCTCCCTCGTTCACCTATTGAAGGTCCTCGGCCTCGATCCGTCCCGAGCCCAGGCGCTAATCGACCGCGGGTACGATGCCCTCTGGAAGATCGCACGAGCATCCGTCGACGAGCTCGCGCGGATCCCGGAGGTCGGGCCGGTCGCCGCGCGCAAGATGCTCGCGTCCCTCCATCTCATCAAGTACGCTCCGCCGCGGCGCACGAAGGAGCTGATCGCGCAGGACGAGTACGAGTGTCCCCTGTGCGGTTGCATCACCTCCGCGTTCGCGCCTGCCTGCCTCGAATGCGGCGCCGCGTTCGACGAAGAAGAGATGGACGAGGCGATTCGCGAGCAGTTCGCCTCCGAGGGCGATGCGGCTCTCCTGGCATTCTACGACGCTCGCCTGGCCGAGAAACCGGAGGACCCGGACCTGCTCTACGCCCGGGGCCTGCTCTTGCAGACGATGGGTCGGACCGACGAGGCGATCGAGACGCTCGACCGGGCCGCCGCCGCGGCTCCGGACGAACGAAAGATCAAGGTCGCGCAGCTGCGGATTCAGGCGAAGGAACTTCGCAGGCCGGACGCGGCCGAGAAGCTCCGATCCACGGCGAGTGCGCTGCTCGACGATGTCGCGTGGGACCAGGAGATCGCGCAGCTCGACCATCTCATCTCCGAGGCCGAAACCACGTGTCCGAGTTGCGGCTCCACGGTCCCGGGGAATGTGGCGCTGTGTCCCTCGTGCGGCGCCCGTCTGGCAGGCGCGCCCCCGGAACCGGCGGTGAAGCGGTCCGCGGCCGGGGCTCC
>DASWGO010000179.1:0-2010 GCA_036393695.1 Thermoplasmata archaeon | reverse complement strand
ATGGGCTCGCGTGGTCCGAGACAAGCTCTCTTCGATCGGCGAAGAGGGCGTCCTACGCGAGTTGTACGACATGAGTTGCCGCGCGGCAAAGCACTACCCGCGGGATTTTCTCGAACGTAGGATCCGCGTGAGCATCACAGGCCTCGCAGCGTATCACGAGAGGATGGAGCATGCTGCCCGCACCGGTTGAGGAAGCGATCCGTGGAATCGCGGAAGACCGGACGAGCGGTGCCTCGAAGCTCGCGCGCCTCGCGGCCGACACGATGGGACTTGCCATCGTGGAGGCCAAGGGCCGTCCGGACCCGAAAGAGCTTGCCGAGGTCGCCAGACTTGTTTCCGAGGCGCAACCGGCGATGGCCATCGTCCACAACGTCGCACACCTCATCGCCCGACTCGTTTCTGAAGGACACGATCCGAAGGCGGTCCTCCTGGAGATCCGAACCGAGTTGGACCGCGCGCGCGACCGAATCGCGCGGACCTTCCTAAAAGTTGTGCCGCCCCACGCGACGATCGTGACGCTCAGCTACAGCGACAACGTCCTCGAAGCGATCAAGATGGCCCACGGCCGCGGCCACGTGAACCGCGTGTACGTGCTGGAGTCCGGTCCCCTCTTCGAGGGACGCACGATGGCGAACGCCCTCTCGGACGCGGGGGTTCCGGCCACAGCGGTCCCGGATTCGGAGGGACCCTCCCTCCTGGCGCGGGTCTCGTGCGCGCTCGTCGGAGCCGACAGCGTCTTGCGAGACGGGGCTGTGGTCAACAAGGTCGGAACCCACGGACTCGCACGGGCCGCGGGAGACCGCAAGAAGCCGTTCTACGTCGCCTGCGAGACGTTGAAGTTCGACGCCCGGTACGACGCGGGAACTTGGCCCGGCGTACGGATTCCGAACGCGACCAACCCCACCTTCGAGATCACGCCCGCGGGGCTCGTCACGACGATCGTCACGGAGCGGGGAACGTATGGGCCTGAGGTGGTCCGCACAATGCTGTCTCCGGGACGGGATCCGCGCCGGCCCGCCACGGCGGAAAGTTGATTCCCATCCCTTTCTTACGCTGAATCGATGGTGGAACCCGAACCGCCCGCGGGACTCGACCCGGTCCAGGAAGGCATCCGCCTGTTCAACGAGGAATACTTCTTCGAGGCGCACGAAGTCTTGGAGGATCTTTGGAAGCGGGAACACGGCAAGTCGAAGTTGTTCCTCCAGGGGCTCATCCAGCTTTGTGCCGCATACCACCACTTCCAGAACGGGAATCTGGTCGGAGCCGAGACGCTGCTCGAGCGGGGGGCGCAGAAGATGCGATCCTATCCGCCGGACTACCTCGGCATCGACGCGGCGACGCTGCTCGACCACGTGGACCGGGACCGGAATCGGATCGGGAAGATGCAGCGCGGCGAAGGGGACGACAAAAGCCTGGAGTTCCCGCGGATCGAACGTGAGATTCAATAAGAACTGCCGCACGAGCTAGATACGGTGGGACGCGTGGACGTCGAACTAGCCTTCCCCGGTCTCGATTCAACGACGAAGGCGCGGGTCGAACGAACCTTCGCGGCGTTGAAGCAACGAGGGATCACCCCGATCTACGTCCCCGACCGTCACGCGGCTCTGGAGACCGCGTTCGGTTTGATCCCGAAGGGATCGACGATGGCCCACGGCAGCTCCACTACCTTGCAAGAGATCGGTCTCGTGGACCGGCTGAAGAATCCCGCCGCGGGCTACCGGTACCTGAACCCGGAGTGGCAGACCGAGAGCGATGCGACCCTCCGCGCCCGGACCCGGGCGAAGCTCTCGGTCGAAGCCGATTACTACCTGGGGAGCGTCCAGGCGATCTGCGAGACGGGCGAGGTTATCGGTGCCGACGCGAGCGGCAGCCGCCAGGCCTTCTACGTGTACGGACCACCCCACGTGATCTGGGTCGCGGGCCTCAACAAGCTCGTACCCACCGTGCAGGACGGCCTTCGACGTGTACGAGAGGTCGCGCTGCCGCTCGAGGATCAACGAATGAAGCGGC
>DASWGO010000178.1:0-4876 GCA_036393695.1 Thermoplasmata archaeon | reverse complement strand
GAGGATCACCTCGTAGTACTTGTGGGTCCCATCTTCACCGACCCAATACGAGTTCAGCACCTGGAGGTTCGGATAATGCTTTGCAGCGCGCTCCTCCGCGATCCGCTGGATCGACTTGGCCATCGTAATCTTCACTAGACCTCGGCGCTTCGGGTGTCGTCCGCCCATCGGGCGGGGCCTGCGCCGGCCCCCTCGGCGGACCCGGGCACGGACGACGACATACCCTTGCTTTGCGCGATATCCCAGTTCGCGGGCCCGATCGATTCGCGTCGGCCGCTCCACACGGACGAAGGCGTTACCGCGGCGCCACTCGACCATCCGCTGAAAATGCGTCTCCTTGACCACACCGATCCGAGGATTCTTCCAAGCCTGTTTGACGAACGCGTACAGGTTTCGCGGACGAGCCAGCGGCTTCGCTTCCCCTTCAGGGGCAATGCTCAGCTCCGGTCCCGGAGCTCTTGGGGTTTCGTCGGCCATGGCCAACCCCCTGGATTTACGGATTCGCCCGCAGGTATATCTCCCGACCAGGGTCGTCGAAAGCGCCGCGCCAAAGGGGCGAGACTATTAAGCCCTTTCCATCAACTCGCGGTCCGCTCCACCTGAAGAAAACGTCCTTCGGAGGCTCTCCTACGACGGCCGAACGGCGAAGCCCCTGAATGTTCGGTGGATCCCAAATTTGGATATTCGGGTCCGACATGCATTGACTCGACCATGTCGATGGATTCTGCGCCTGTTCCCTCGATCTGGTACCACACCCCGACGTTCGGCGTGGTCCGAGCTGGAATCGCCGGAGGGTTTCGATGGCTATCCGTCGCCCTGGCCGTGTACGCCGGCTCAGCGGCGATGGCGAGCGCGTCCGTAGGGCTATGGTTGCTCGCGCTGGAGACATCGAACCGCGCGGATCCAATCTCGGGCGTCTTCAATCTAGCCGGAGCAATCACGACTCTCGCCGCCGCATTTCTCGCCCTTGCGGCGTTGGTCCTCCTGCTGGTCGGATCCGGCAAGTTGCGACCATCCGCGCAGGTCGCCCTCCGGACGACGACGCCCGTCCTGCAGTGGTACCGAACGGCGCTGGTGTTTGCCTTCACGATCGCGTTGCTCACCGCACTCGCCGTCGTGGGTTGGATGTTCTCCCGGAGTCCTTCGATCTTCGGGCCCGTGGTTCTCGCGCTAAGCGGGGCGGCCGCGATCGCGTTCCTCACCGCGGTGCTTCTGCCGCTGCATGCCCTCGTCCCACAGAACCGGCGGACCGCCGTGTGGATCGTCGCGTCACTCTCCATCACGGCAATCATGGCGGAGGTCATTGTCCCGATGGGCACGTTGTCAGGACACCCTCCAGCCATGAATTGGATGACGCTCGGCGGCTTCCCGCTCCTGAACTGGCATCTTGTTTTCGGGGCCATTGTCGCCGCGTGCAGTTTCTTTCTCGCGGGGAGCTATTGGATGGTCGCCGTCGAGCTCGCGGCCCCGCGCGGGGCCTTCACGATGCCGGGACGCGTCGCCTGAGCCGACGGGGTTTGCGCCCACCTGGCTCGAGCCCATGCAGATACGACTGATGAATCAGCGCCGCCGCGGCTGCGACCTGGCGGATGGACCGTACCTCGACTCGCGTCCGGAACCAGCCCCAGCCCTGAGTCGGCGGCGCGCGTTTCGCGAGACCGGAATTGTCTCGGAGTTCTCGCGGAGACGGCAGGAGGAAAATCTGAACCCGTCCTCCGAGGGGGCGTATCTCAGCGAATATTCGACTCCCCTTGCGGCTTCGCCATGAGATCCAATGCTCGCTCACATGTTCGTCAATGCGGTCGTCTCGCCTCGCCGCGGCAACTTGGAGTCGATTCCGCAGCCCGAGGACAATCTCCCTTGAAATGTCGCTCGTCCGTTCGAGTGCCGTTCTCAACGTTTCAACCTCCCGGTTCCCCAGCCCGCTTGCGCAGGATGAAGAGGAACTTGAATCCGCGGAGGAAGAAGTTGAACCGTCGGGCCCGGTGCTCCCACATGGGCGAAGCGGACCGATCGTGGCGGCGGACGAGGGCAATCGTATCGAGGACCTCGAACTCCCGCTCGAGCGCAGCGAGCAGCCGGAATCCGACCGGCGTGTAGACGCCGGCCCGGTACTCGTCCGCGATTATCCAGGCGAGGACGCCGCCGCGGCGCAGCACGCGGCTGGCCTCACGGGCGACGCGGGACATCTCCACGATGAACCGCGGATCCCGGCACGAGATCCGCCCCAAGCATCGGGGATCGCGGCAGTAGACGATGTTGTCGGAGTAGGGCGAGTCGACCACGACCAAGGCCGCGGACTCGTCGCGAAGGGGCCAGGCACGGGCGTCCGCCCGGAGCACAGGCGAACGGCGGGGAGCAAGATCGAAAGACAGGGCGCGGCGGCCGAGCGCCCGGGCGACGTCTCCAATCGTGCCGGAATTGCCGCACCAGACGGCCTTTCCATTTCGTCGAACGTAAAGGATGTGTGAGGGCGGAACATTGGCACAATACACGTGACCGCGGTAGTGATCCCAGAACTCCACGTTCCTGGTGTCGGGCCGGTCGTACCGGTTGCGCGTAATGTAGACACGCGGGCGCAACTGTCGCCTATTTACCGAGAGCCCCCAGTTTACGTTCTTCGCCCTGATCAGGCGGCCGTTGATTGGTCCTGCGCAATCGCCCGGGCGGGTGGATTCCCAGATGCTTGCGGCCCAACCGAGCTTCAAACAGATTTCTTGAAACCCATCCCGGAGATATGGTGAGGAAGTGTAGAAGACATCCGTCCCTCCCCGTCCGTCGGGGCAGCGCCGATGCCCGTCCCCATCGATGAGGGCGTCATAGAGAATTCCCAGCTGCCTTGAAGCGAGCGTTAAGAACTCACGTGGCAATTTGCGCTCCGTCTTCTTCCCAAGTGCGGAGACGTAGGCACCTAACTGACTGTGCGTGATTGCGAATCCGTCCTCACTATCGATGATGTTTGGAGAGTCTCCGTGAAGGGGGCGCCGTAAATGCCTCGCAATCTCGGCGAGAGATGCGCGGAAAGCCGGGCGCGACTCCGGCTTAACCTGTGAGAGCTTGATTCTGTGGCTCCCACCGTCGACTGTGCACGACCCGTCTGTCAAAAAGTGGCCGAGAAACCTCAGCCATGCGTCCATCGGGAACCGTGTGGCGGAGAACACCTGCTCAACGGATGCGCCGCGTTGAGGTTGTCGATGGGTTCTGATTTCGGGGAGTTCGAAGAACGCCTGCTCCACGCCCTCCCAAACAGCGTCTTTGCGGTACCGAACATTCCTCCCGAAGACATCTTTGGCGCAAGCCAGGTGGTACGGGTTGTACCGACCATCGGGGCTATGGCGTTCCGCGACGTATAGCGAGTGCTCAGGGGTAACGAGAAGGTCGACGTGCTTAGTCCGCACTCTGTACATCGGCCCGTCATGCCATGCCTTGATCATGTTGACGGCTTGGCGGTACTCAAGTCTTCCATCGATTAGGGTCGCGAATTCGTCCTCTGTCGTGGCGTCACGCCACGGCTTCCAACCATCGCGTGTGAGGACATCCGTGGCCTCATCATAGCATCCCGCCATCGGATCCGCCACGAGGTCCCCTGGCCTCGTGTACCGCCGGACGAGGTTGACAGCGCAGAGCGCAGGGGTGACGCCGTTGAACGAGGCATCCCCCGCTCCCGGATGGCCGTCGGACTGGCTCGGGAAGTCCCACGTCGTGTACGGTTCCAGGTCCGTGCGTCCGAGCATCGCCCACGCCTCGGAGGGCACAGGGGAGCGAGCGGGCGACTGGGTCGACGCCATCATCCAATTCGATGCCGCCATCGCATATGAACGGCGACTCGAGGGGGAGATGTGTAAAAGTGAAAATCTGCCTAGGGAGGGGCGAATTCCCGGAGGAATCGACGGATCTCCGGGAGCGTCGGGTAGGGCCGGCGACGATCCCGGAGGTGGAGCGCCGCGGCCGCGTTCGCGAACCGTAGCGAATCCTTGACGGAAAGCTGGATGAGTCTCGCGTACGCGTAGGCGGCGTTGAAGACGTCGCCACATCCGGTCGGGTTGTCGATCACCACGTCGAACGCAGGACTCGGGATGACGCCGGACGACGTAATCGCGGTGGCCCCTCGCTCACCTTGATGGATCACGACTTCTGCCGCGCCTAACGAGCGAAGGCGCTTTCCCGCTTGAATCGGGGATTGTTCTCCGGCGACGGCGCAGACCTCCGTCTCGTTCCCGAAAAACACGTCGACGTGTGGGAGGCAGATCCGGACCGCTTCGATCCGCTCCCCTGGCCAACCTCGGGGATCGGTGGACACGTCCAACGAGGTCGTCGCACCGAGCCGGCGGGCGCGGGCCAGAAGCGTCGCGGTCGGTTTCCCCACGAGCCCGCTCGTCCACCAGAACCCGGACCGGTGCACGTGATGCGCCCCTCGAATCGCTTGAACCGGAACGTCGCGAAGCCTCAACCGTGCGTTCGCTCCCGGGTCCGTGACGAGCGCGCGCCTCCCGGTGGACCACGTCAAGGCCATCGTGCTTCCCGTGGGTCGGCGTGGATCGACGCAGAGACGTGCGCGGACGCCGTACTGGCGATACCGATCGCGCAAGAGTCTCGCGTTCGAATCCGACCCCACCGCGCCGATGAACGTCGTCGAGGCACCCAAGCTCGACATCTGGAGAGCAAAGTTCGTCGCGTTCCCCCCAGGCAGCGGATCGAAACGCGGGACCTCGGCTTGGACATCCCCCGGGGCGAAGTCAGCCATCGGGGGCGTGACGAGGTCGACGATCCCGTCGCCGACGGCGACGACGCGGGGCGATCGCGAGGCCATCCCTCACGCCCGCCAAAGGCCTTGCCGCTTGAGCTCCTCGACCACGAGTTTGTAATCCGCCGGCCG
>DASWGO010000177.1:0-2584 GCA_036393695.1 Thermoplasmata archaeon | reverse complement strand
GCGAACCGACTTCAGGACCGCTCGCGGTATCTCTTCCAGAAGGCCACGACGATGGAGCGTCGCGCGGACGAACTCGACGGAATTGTGCGGACTCCGGTCCCGGAATCCCTCAACCCGTGAGTTTCGATCGGACGGGCGCGGGCACATCGAGATTCGGAGGGACCACGTAGCCGCGCGCCATGATCTCGTTCACGTACTGCGTCTCCAGATACAACGATAGGACGGCGCTGTCCGTCTTCGTGAGCTTGCACATATCCCATCCCGCGGCTCGATGGCCGCTCATGTGGGATAAGGGTTTGTCAAGGGACCGCGAAGGTTCATGCCTGAACACGACGCTCGTCGCGGCGGTGATGGCGTGCCGCGCGGAATCGTGTACGAGGAAATCGACGAGTACATCGATGGCTTGGCGAACCGAGGGGACCCGGCGTTGCAGGCCGTGGAACGACAGGGCGAAGCGGAAGGCTGGCCCATCGTCGCCGCAGCGGAGGGAAGTTTCCTCCATATCCTCGCGCGCTCGATCCGCGCACGGCGGATCCTCGAGCTCGGCACCGCGATCGGATACTCGGGCACATGGCTCGCTCGCGGGCTACCCGACGACGGCGAGCTTGTCACCGTCGAGCACAATCCCGAGACCGCGGCGATTGCCCGGAAGAACATGGAGAAGACCGGCGTCGCCCCGAAGGTCAAGATTCTCGTCGGCGATGCGCACGGAATTCTGAAGGACCTCAAAGGTCCCTTCGACTTCATCTTCAATGACATCGACAAGGCGGGATATCCCGCGGTCTTGGACCCCGCGATCGAGCGCCTCCGGGTTGGCGGACTCCTCGTAACAGACAACGTCTTGTGGCATGGCGATGTGGCCCGCAAAGACCGATCGAAGGAGACACAGGCCATCCGAACCTACAACGAACGGTTGTCGAAGGACCCGCGGATGATCGCCGCGATTGTTCCCCTTCGCGATGGCGTCTCCGTGTCGCTGAAGATCCACGAGTAGGCAATTTTGCTGCCGCCTCTGCCCCGCCAGGCTCGGCGTCTTCTTGACGAAGTCCTCCCGTGAGCATTTTATACAACGCATGGGCATGGATGCCTTTGCATGGGTCGGAAGCCAAGCCGCGACCACATCTTCGTCGAGACCGACGGCCAAGTCTACCTCGTTCGCGATCGCGGCACGCTCCGGTTCCCCCGCGTCCGCGAGACGCTCCCCTTTCCGACGGAGCCCAATGGTGTGATGGACTTCGGGGATGACCGCGTCCTACGACAGAAGCCGCTGCTCGATCACCATCCGGAGGAATGGTTCGGTCGGGACGCGATTTTCGAGCGGAGCGATGTCGACCCACTCGTGAAGCGCGCGATCTACACGACGATGATCCGATGCGTTTCCGAGGTCATCCTCTCGAAAGGGCCGCGGGTGTTGATGGTCAAAGCGGTCCGCGGTTTTTCGAAAGGCTATTGGAACGTCCCCGGCGGATTCATGGACTACGGTGAGAGCCCCGAGGTCGGAGTGGAGCGCGAGGCAGAAGAGGAGATCGGGGTGGACATCGTCCTCGATGGCCTTCTGAACATCTACGTCTCCGGGTTCCCGGGCAAGCCGGCGTACACCCTCGGGTTCGTCTACAAGGGCCACCTCGACTCGGAAGCGTTCCGCCTGAAACCGGACGAGATCGAAGATGCTGCGTGGTTCACCGTCGACAAAGCGCTCACCCTCACCCGCAACCCGTTCGCGAAATGGGCCCTCGTCGACTTCTTCCTCCAATCGGGCGAGGCCCGAGCCGCCCTGAAAGTGAAACGTCACGGCTCGGCTCCGCACGCAACCGGTTCAGACCGTCCAACGGTGTTCCTCGATCGAGACGGCGTGATCAACCGCGGACGCGCCGGGTACGTTCGGACGCCGGACCAGTTTGAGTTCCTCCCAGGTGCGATGGACGGCATGCGGTTGCTCCAAGACCGCGGTTGGCAGCTGGTGATCGTGACGAACCAGGATGCCGCCGGGTGGAAATTGCTCCCGGAGCCACTGCTCGCGAAGGTCCACGACCGCATGCTCGAATCGCTGGACAAGGAGGGCGTTCACGCCGCGGAGATTTACTACTGTCCACACAACGTCCTATCGGACTGCGCATGCCGGAAGCCGCGGCCCGGGATGCTCCTCGCGGCGGCTCGGGACTTGGGCGTCCGTCCTCGGGGCGCATGGATGGTCGGCGACAAGCCCTCGGACGTGGAGACGGGTCGCGCATTCGGGTGTCGGACCGCATGGGTCGGTCCGAAGGCATGGCGAAAGCGGTTCGCGGCGGAAGTTCGGCCATTGTCTCCGGATGTCGTTGCGGACGGTCTCCTGGATGCCGCCCGCGCCATCGTCCGGTATTCGGAGGATCCGGTCGTCGAGGCGTCCCGCAAATCCATCGCGGATCCCACGATAACGTCATAGCCTGGCCTGACTTTGCATCTTTCGGCGAGGACATGGTCCAGGAATACGGCCTCTTCATCGGCGGCAAGTGGCGGAAATCGGACGGGAAGCGCTTCGAGACGCGCAACCCGGCGACGGGCGAGACCCTGGCGACATTTCCGCTGGCCACGAAGGACGAGCTCA
>DASWGO010000176.1:0-2448 GCA_036393695.1 Thermoplasmata archaeon | reverse complement strand
GCGATGTTCTCCGTCTTCGGTGCCACGGTGATCCAGTGACCTTGGTGCTCTCGGATCTCGAAGCCGAGCTTCTCCGTGTACCATTTCGCCGACTTCTTCGCGTCGGATACGACTAGGGCGATCGTGGTGAGGCGCATCATGAGACGAGGATTTGGTACGACCCGATAAAGACGATGGCGATTCGGAAAGGCTGATGGATGAGACTTCGTATCCACCGCCATGCCCACCACGCGCAGGATCGAACTCGCGAAGGCGATGGCCGCAGACCTCCGGAAGCGTGAGGGCCGCAACCTGGTCGCCGTCGGCGTCTACGGTTCCGTCGCTCGCGGCGAGGAACGCAGGCATTCGGATGTCGACCTGCTGGTTGTCGTTCATCGCAAGCGCCGCGGGATTCGCCATGCGGTCCACGCGGGGATCCTCGTGACGATTCTCCAGCAAACTCCCGTGGAATCGCGGGAGGAAGTCATCGGCCCGAATCCGGGCATGAACGATGCGCTCGGCGGATGGAGGTCTATGCGGCCTCTCTACGATCCATTCGGCCTCCTGAGGCGGCTCCGCACTCGGGCCCGCCGGCCTGCCGCCCGTTCATTCCGCGAGGCGGCTCGGCGCCATTTCGTCGAGACCTACGAGGACCTCGGCAAGCTATGGGACGCGATCGAATCCGGAGACGCGGACGAGGCCCGCGAAATGGCGATTTGGTTCTCCGGGGCAGCGATGGGAACCTTGTTCGACCTGGAGGCCCACGTCCTGAAGACGGGACGCCGGGCCTTCGTTGAGATCCGTCGGTATGGCAAGCTCGGCGAATCGATTCGCCGGCTCCGATACGAGCCGCTCCGACTCCCTGAGACCCTGCGTCTATCGGAATACGTGTGGGAGGAGCTTCTCGACCGCGCGGCGGCTCGAGGCGTTCGCTTGCCTCGCTTCCCGCGGGATGCTCAGGGAACCCTTTAGTCGCCAGGAGCCATCTCGCCGAGAGGCAGGGTCTTCTATCGTCCTCGGGTTTTCGGCGCTTCAACTGGGATTGGAATCCGTGGGGGCGCCATGGTACCTCCTCGGCCTCTTCCTCTACGCGATCGCCGCGGCCGTCGTCCTGCCGATTCCGGTCGAGCTCCTCCTCCTGTTCTATCCGGAAATCAATCCTGCCTTCAAAGCAATCGCCCTCGGGCTCGGGAAGGCGGTCGGCGCGATCGTGGTCTTCTTCGTCGGCAACAAGGTCAACCCGTACATCGAGCGCTGGATGGACCGGCATCCGATCGGGAAGCGGCTCCTGAAGGTCCTCGAAGCGTTCGTACGGCGGACCGGCTGGGTCGGGCTGACGATCTTGCTTGCGATCCCGTTCATGAGCGACACCGCGGTGAATTACTTCTTTTCCCTGCTGAACGAGGAAGGACACGCGATCGGTCGCTGGCACTTCGTCCTCGCCAACCTGATTGGCGGAATCGCTCGGGCCTACCTGTTCCTGTGGCTGCTCCCTCGGTGACCGCTCGGTCCGCTCATTTGGGCGCGATGCCGCGTTTCGACGCCCGCGCGAACGTCTCCAAGAAACCCCACGTGAGGTCGCTCGCCGTGATGATGCCTTCCACGTTGTCGAGGCGCGTGACGACGATCCATCGAGTCTTCTTGTCCAGCATCACCCGGGCCGCCGCACGCAAGGTCGTGAGTGGGCTCACGGTGGCGACCGGTGAGGTCATGACGTCCCGGACCAAGATCTTCGACGGGTTCTTCCCTTTCGAGGTGACCTGCCACAGGATGTCGCGATCCGTGATGAGGCCGATCGGCCGTCCGTGCTGGACGACGACGAGCCCGCCGATCTTCTTCGCCGCCATCCGCTTCGCGGCGTCGAGTACCGTGCGATCCGGGTCGATGACGATCACCTCGCGCGTCATCACCTCCCGGACGAAGACCAACCCCTGCCCCCATCCGGATATCGCGGCGGCGCATCAAGACTTCCGCGCTATGCGCCGTCATCGGCGTCGTGGCGAGCGTTCATATAGACCCTGAATCATCCGAGGGCATCCTGCCTGGGTGAGGCGGGGGGTTGCTTCGATGCCTTCGAACATGATGGATATGAAGATGGTCCAGTGCGATTGTGGCTTCATGATTCAGAGCCACAACGAGAACGAGGTCGTCAAGATGACGCAGATGCACGTGAAAGACACGCATCATCAAGACACGTCTGCGCGCGAAGTCAGGGGCATGATGAAGCCCGGCATGATGATGAAGTAGGCCATCCGGGCTGCGGATGTGGCCGCGGGTCACGCGGCCGGCGTCGGGGATGGGAGCCGCATCGTCTCAGGCAAGCTTTCCGGTTCCGTCCACGGCAGCCGTTGTCCCTGCGCACTCAGGCGCAATCGTCTGCGGCATGCGGGGAACCGGCTGCAGCCGAGGAACGACCAGCCATTGCGGGCGCGCCGACGCACCATGCGACCGTCCGGGCAGGCGTCGCAC
>DASWGO010000175.1:0-4028 GCA_036393695.1 Thermoplasmata archaeon | reverse complement strand
GGGGCCTTTTTCTGTGTCGGGTAGGAAATCTGGGCGGGTTCGCCGGGAACCGGTAAACGTGACGTTTAAGCGGTCTGACAAGAATACCCGTGGCAGTTCCTCGCATGGGGTTCGGGGAGCCAGGAGGAGGTACCGTGGTCGACATTCTGTCAACTCCGTTTCTGTGGGTCGTCGTCACGATCGGGCTGTATGGAGTCGCGTACTGGGGCTATGGAAAGTGGATCGACCGGAACGTTTGGCGGTCCAACGCGAAAAAGGCCACGCCGGCGCACATGTACATGGACGGCGTCGAATACTTTCCCGTGAGTCGGTACGTCCTCTGGGGCTATCAGTTCAAGAGTATCGCGGCGCTCGGACCGATTCTGGGTCCGTTCATTGGAATCACGTTCGGATGGCTTCCTGCCCTCCTGTGGATCATCGGCGGGAACTTCTTTATCGGATGGCTGCAAGACTACGGCGCGATGATGTTGTCGGTCCGTAAAGAGGGACGTTCGTTCGGACCGATTACATACGAGTTCACGGGGGCTCGGGGCCGGACAAACCTGCTCGCCTTCGTCCTGTTCTACCTCATCATCATCTCGGCGACGTTCATTGCCCTCATCGCGTCGTTCTGGAACGCGTTCCCGGGGACGTTCGTCGCAACGGTCGGCATCCTCCTCGCCGGGCTGCTCTGCGGCCAGCTCCTGTACCGGGTCAAGATGAACGTCTTCGCGGTCACCGGAATCGGACTCGCCGTGGTCGTCCTGAGCATCTACTTGGGCGTGGCCTTCCCGATTACCCTTGGTTTCGGGGTGTGGAACATCCCCATCTGGGCGTTCGTGGCCGCCGTCATCCTGTACGCTGCCGCGGTCCTTCCGACTCCGATGTTCGTCCAGCCGACGAACTACCTGGCGTTCTACCCGGCCTACGCGGCAATTCTCTTGATTCTCTTTGGAGCCCTCATGACTCCGTTTTGGGGCGCCAGCTTCCTCGGGTTGACGTTGCCGAGGGCACCTACCCCGATTAGCATCCAGATGCCGGCCGGCCCGTTCTGGTTTGATCCCCAGGGAATCCTCGGGCCGATCTGGCCAATCCTGTTCGTCGCGATCGCCTGCGGCGCGATCTCCGGATGGCACAGCCTCGTGAGCAGCTCGTCGTCGGCGAAACAGCTGGACATCGAAACGGACGCCCTCCCGGTTGGCGGCGGAGCGATGCTCTCGGAAGGACTCCTGGCTCTCGCCTCGCTGATCGCGTACATGGTCCTCGCCCCGAGCTTCTTCGTCGGCCGCACGAATGTCGCGGCATGGGTCGCGGGCGCGGTCACGCTCACGACGCCGTTCCTCGGTGGTCTGACGGCTCCGATCCTGACGACGTTCTTCGGCCTCGTGCTCATCATTTATGCGCTCACGGTTCAGGCGCTCGTCACGCGATTCTTCCGCCTCGTCGCCGCGGAATCGTGGAGCGAAGGTCGGTTCCACGTGTTCGGCAACAAGCACATCTCGACGGTGGTCGGCCTCGGCATCCCATGGGCGTTCGCGGTCTCCGGGAGCTGGTGGGCCCTCTGGTTGTACTTCGGCGGCGCGAATCAGCTTCTCGCAGGTCTCGCGATCATGCTCATCACAATCCACCTCGCAAGGACGCGCGCCCCGACGAAGTTCTCCCTCATTCCCGGGGTCTTCATGATCGTGACGACTTTGGCGGCACTGGTGTGGCAAACCGGGACGTTCCTCTACTCCGTCTGGGCGTACCTGAACAACGACAACTCATGGGTCCTCCGGAACGTCCGGCCGCCGATTAACACGAAGGACTACATCCTCGTGGCCGTCGCAATCAATGCGGTCTTCGTCGCCGTGGGAACCGTGTTGTTCGCTGTCGGCCTGTCGATGGCGGTCCGGCTGTTCCGCAGCTACCGCAGCAGCATGGCGGAGCGTCGCGCTCGGGCGCCCGCGGCTGCGGACGGCGGCGAGCGAGAGAGGTAGCCGCACCGACAAGGCTCTTGAGCCCGTCGCGCATCGGGAAAGGAGGAGAGAGGCGAGATGACTGAATCGAACGACGGACCGAAGCCGAAAGGCCGCGGCGGAAAGATGAAGGAGGCTGCGAAAGGCGTCTTCTACGGGATGGCGGCCCATGGCCATGTCACGGCGGCGCTCCGTACCCGGATGTACCTCGAGCATCTGTTCATGTTCATCACCCTCGGAGACATGCTCGGCGTGCCCGTCATTCCCCCGTACTACTCCCTCAAGATTCTGCCGTACGCGGTCCCGAACATCAAGAGCTGGAAGCAGCGCGTATTCCGGGAGCGGGACTTCACCGACCAAGTCTTCTGAGGGAATCCATGGGCCTTGCCTCCTTTTTCGAGAAGAAAGGCGACAAAGGGATCGTGATCTTCGCCGGGAAAGGGGGCCTCGGCAAGACGACGTGCAGCGCGGGCCTGAGCCACTACATGGCCTCGAAACGGAAGCGCAACGTGCTCTGTTTCTCCACAGATCCGCAGGCGAGCCTGAGCGATATTTTCGACCGGGACATTTTCGGAAAAGGGCTCGTCTCCGTCATCCCGAACCTGGACGTGGTGGAGATCGATGCGGACCGGCGCGTGGCCGACTACCAAAATGAAGTCAAGCAGAAGATCCTCACCATGTACGGGCTTTCGGAGCTCCCTGTGGAAATCGAAGAATATATCGACTCGACGTCAGCGGAGCCCGCGATGTACGAGTCGGCGACGTACGACGCGATGGCCGACCTCGTGTCCACGAGCGGCCACGACCTGTACGTGTTCGACATGCCGCCGTTCGGCCACGGCGTTCGCATGATCGCGATGGCGGAGATCCTGAGCAAGTGGGTCGGGAAAATCACGGAGGCGCGCGAGAAGGCCCAGGAGTACGAGGCGGTCGCGGCGACCTTGAAGGGGACGAAGGTCTCGGAGGACGAGGTCCTCAAGGAGCTTCAAGACATTCAGGCGAAGATCACGCGGTTCACGGACCTCATGGTCGACCAGCGGCGCACATCCTTCTTCATGGTCCTGATCCCGGAGCGCATGGCGATCCTGGACACGGAGCGCGCGCTCGAGATGTTCGACGCCCTCGGCCTTCAGATGGCGGGGTTGATCGTGAACCAGGTGTACCCTGCGGAGCTCGCCGAGGCGAAAGGCGGCGAAGCGGTCGAGTTCCTCCGGAACCGCGCGCGGATGCAGCGGAAATATCTCGATGAGATCAAATCGAAGTTCGCGGGGAAGGTCGTCGCGATGCTCCCGATGTACCCGAGGGAACCGCGCGGACTCGACATGATCGAGCGGGTGTCCCAAGACCTGCTCTTCGGACCCGCGCTCTAGGTGATGCCGTCTGACGACCCTTCCCGAACTCCTCGAACAACGGCCGAAGATGCGGTACATCTTCACGGGCGGAAAGGGAGGCGTCGGGAAAACGGTTGCCGCGGCGGGGCTCGCGTACCACTGCGCTTCCCAAGGCGAGAGCGTCCTGGTCGCGTCCTTGAACCCGGTCCACTCCCTGTCGAGCCTGTTCGGCCAGAGCCTTTCCGGCGGAAAGGTCATCGAGGTGAAGGGCGCGAAGAACGTGTATGCGGTCGAGGTGGAAACGACCGAGGTCGTGGAACGTTACCGTAATTCGATTCGAGGCCGCGTCAAGGAATTCCTGAAGTGGGCGGACATCCCCCTCGATGCGAGGCCGTTCATCGAGATTGCCGCGACGAACCCTGCGTTCGAGGAGAGCGCGATGTTCGATCGGATGGTCGATTACATCCTCAAAGAAGGCGAAGCGTACGATCGCGTGATCTTCGACACCGCGGCGGTCGCGAACGCGGTGCGCCTGATCGGCCTGAGCAAGATCTACGGCCTCTGGCTCACCCGCATGATCGACTCGCGCAAGGAGGCGCTGAGCATGCGGGTCCAGCTCTCGTTCCGGAAGGAGAAGGTGATGGCGGAGGTGAAGAAGGATCCGCTCATGGCGGACCTCATCTCCATGAACGAGCGGTTCGAGAAGGCCAAAGGCGTGCTCGTGGATCCCGAACGGACCGCGTTCTTCTTCGTGACTCTG
>DASWGO010000174.1:0-6910 GCA_036393695.1 Thermoplasmata archaeon | reverse complement strand
GTGGGTCTCGGACTCCGGCGCCCTTTTCCGGAGGAATCAGGACCTCGGTCGTCTCCCCGGCCTTCGCCCCGACGAGGGCGGCCTCCAAGCCTTCGAACAGGCGCCCGCGGCCGATGACGACCGGGACCTCGATGTAGACTTTCTTCTCGTCGAACTTGCCCTCCTTCTTCGCGACCTCATCGTGCGTCGTGTCGAAGAGGGTCAAGGTCCCGTTCGGGTTCACCGTCCAGGCGTCGTACTCAATCCAGACGATGTCCCCTTTCTCGATCTTGTCAGAGACCACCGGCTCACCGCAAGGAGGTTTCGGAAGAGTCGCACTCGCTTAAAGCTTACGGGCGCAGCCCTCGGTGCACCGGACGGTCACCGGTTCATGCCGATCGCGACGGAGATTCGCTTGTATCGGTTCCGGATTGTGACCTCCGTCACGCCGGCCACTTCTGCGACCTCTTTCTGCGTGCACGGCTTGTTGCACAGGATAGCGGAAATGTAGATCGTTGCGGCCGCCACCCCGCTCGGCGCGACACCGGACGCGAGTTCGTCCTTCTCGACCTTGTCGAGGATCTCCTTCGCCTTCCGCTGAACGTCCATGTCGAGCTCGAGCCGATTGCAGAATCGGGCGATGTAATCCCGAGGACTCTGTGGGAGCAGCTTGAGTCCGAGTTCGCGGACCAGGGTCCGATACGTCCTTCCGATCGACTTGCGGTCCACGCTCGACTTCGAAGCGATCTCGTCGAGCGTCCGCGGCACGCCGGACTGCCGGCAAGAGGCGTACAGAGTCGCTGCGACAACCTCGTCGATTGAGCGTCCCCGGACGAGGTTCTTCGTCGACGCCCGCCGATACAGGACGGCGGCGTTCTCGCGCACGTGACGGGGCAATCCCATCTTCGAGGCCATCGTGTTGATCTCCGTGAGGCCCTGTGCGAGGGAACGTTCCCCGCTCTTGGACGTCCGGATGCGGTGCTGCCACTTCCGGAGGCGGTAAATCTGGGCCCGCGACTTGTGTGGAATCTGCCGGCCGTAGGCGTCCTTGTTCCGCCAACCAATCGAGGTCGAGAGGCCTTTGTCATGGGCCATGATCGTGCTCGGCGGCCCAGCGCGTTCCCGGGATTCCCGTTGCTCGGAGTCGAAGGCCCTCCACTCGGGGCCCTCATCGATGATCATGTCGTCGAGGACGAGGCCACAGTCCTCGCAGACGATCTCTGCGCGGGAATAGTCCCGCACGAGGTGGTCACCGCGGCATTCTGGGCACTGGGTTGTGATCTCTACCTCTCGCACCTTATCCGTCCTCCCCCGACAGAAGAATAGAATCCTTACGAAACAGGAATTATTTAACCCTTCGTCCCAACGACGAGCCGATTTTCTTCGCCCGGGCTCCGATGTCTTGTGCCGCGTGAACCCGGCCTCGTGCGATGGATCCGCAGCATCTCCGGCCTCTTCGGCGTCACGGCCGGAGCTCGACGAATTCGCCGTTCCGGAGCATCCGCCAGCGCCCCGGGAGCGTCGGGAGGACCTCCGAGCATACGATGCGGACCTCCTCGGTCCCCGTCTCGTGGAGCGTGTAGTACGGCACACACGTGCGGGCGTCCCGATGCGCGATCACGCGGTCACCATCGATCAACAAGAACGTGTACGACTCGACCTTCCGCGGAAATTCCACGTCGATGGCGGCCTTCGCCTTGGCGATCGCCTGCTTGAATTCCGCGATCGGCCGCTCCTCGGTTCCGAGCGATTCCACGAAGCGGTCGTAGATGAATTGGGAGTCGATCTTTCCGTCTCGGACGCCGAAATCCTCGATCTCGCCGTTGTGGGCGAAGAACAGGACCCGGCCGTCGACCTCGCGGCGGAACGGATGCGAGTAGCGCTCCTGGATCGTGTCCTTCTTCGAGGCGTATCGCAGATGGGCCACGAGAATGAGCGGGGGACTACACACTCGGGACAGCCGCCGTACCGCGTCTTCGTACTTCGGGTCCTCGGTCGCCTTCGCGGGACCGCGAGCATAGAACTCTCCTTCCTGGCCGATGCAAGCGATTCCCCAGCCGTCGGGGTGGCCCGATTTTGGATTCGGCTGGGGGCATCCGAAATCCCGGAAGTTCCTTCCGGTATCGGCGAGGGCGCGGAACGCCATGAGCGTGTCGACCGGAGCGGGCTTCTGGCTCACGATTGCGAGCATCCGGCACATGTCAGCCCAACTTGTATCCAAGCTTCCGGAGCAGCGCGATCCTCTCCGCCCGGTCTTTCGCGGTCTCGAGGCCTTTGGTCCGCTCCCCGTCGACGACCCCGAGGACGCCCCGGCCCCGTCGCGTAGTCGCTACGACGACGTCGACGGGATTCGCGGTCGCGGCGTAGACCGTCACGATTTCCGGCACGTCGCGCAGCGCCCGCAAGACATTGATCGGGTAGGCGTCTTTCAGGAAGACGACGAAAAAGTGTCCCGCCCCGACGGCGAGCGCATTTTTCGCGGCGAGCGTCTTCAGGCCTTCATCGTTCCCCTCGACCCGGACGAGGCACGGCCCCGACGCCTCGCAGAACGCGACGCCGAACTTGATCCCAGGTACGGACCCGATGAGCGCTTCGTGGATGTCTTCCGCCGTCTTGATGAAGTGCGTCTGACCAAGGATCACATTCAACCCGCTCGGGTTCTCGATGGGCACGAGTTCCGTTTCCACCGACATCGTCAATGTATCGGACCACGTGAATTAAAGTCTTCTTCTTGCCGAAGTGGAGGTACGCTACGTGCACGCGCAAGGGACAGGGCCTCGGCCTCGCATCGGAGTCGCATGGCGGGAATCAAAGGGTTGTGGACGATCCTCGGAAGCGTCGGCGACCCCGCGGAGCGCGAAGACCTCGCGCTCGTGGCGACTGCGATTCAAGTGCACTTCGCCAGCCGGGTCACCCGAGAACGGTCCGTCGTGGAATTCATGGCGATCCGGTTCCGGTGGCCGGCCTCGCGCACGCGCCGACGGCTTGGAGCGCTCGTGGAGCTCGGGGTGCTCCGCATGTCCCGGGACCTCGCGGACAACTGGACGAAAGTCTTCGAGGTCGTCGACCGGCCGCATGTGCCCGCGGCCATCGCCCTCGAGCTCGGCGCATGACCTAGCCGGGGCCGGTCGTGGCCTTCGTCACCCGTTCCAGGAACCCGGCCGCCCGCAGCGGCTGGTAGCAAAGCATGAGGAAGTCCGACGCCACGAGGGCGAAGAGTTCGTTCGGCACGAGGCGCACGGATCGGTGGCGGACCGCGGCGACCGCGCCATCGGCGTGGAACTCGAACGGGCAGCCCATCCGCCGACTCAAGGAGGCCAGCCGGTGCACCGCGCCGTCCGGTCGTTCGACGAGGTCCCGATGGAGAGCCGAGTTCGCGGGTTCCACGAACGCGTAGCCGACGACCTCCGGTGCCTCAATGATCCCAGGGAGGGAATCATTTCGAAGGGCAAACCCGAAGCTGAATCCCGCGACCGAATGGCGTCGAACGCGCGAGAACCGGTAGCCGACGAATTGGCGGTTCGCAAGGTGCTTCCGCCGAAAGTTTTCCATCGGCCATCTCAACGGCCGACGAATTCGTTCGAACGTCGCAGCGATTTCGCCGCTGCGGTCTTCGTCCATCATTCGTCGGGAAATCGTTGCAACCCATAAGAACTCCGGCCGGACGGGCCGACGGTGTATCCGGACCGACACAGCGCGGGGCAAGCCTAAATAGGCCTCGACCGTTCCGCCGCGCGCTGGATGGCCCGGGGTTTTCGGTGAGCGAATTTTCGGAATCGTGCCGGCGACTCGGTCTCACGGCCGGGGAGAAGGTCTTCGCGCCACCGGATGCGCCCGAGCACCCCCCGCGTGACCGGACGTTCCTCCTTCAGCACGTCCGCCTCGAGATCAGCGTCGATGACCGGGAGCGCATGATTTCCGGCACGGTAACCCATCGCCTCGCGCCGATCAATGACGGCCTCACCGAGGTCGCCCTCGACGCGGGGGACCTGAACATCCGCAAGGTCCTCGACGACGGCGGCCACGAACTGGAGTGGGACCTCCATGGAGAAACCCTCTCGATCCATCTGCCGAAGGCGCGCAAAGCTGGCCAGGCGTTCGAACTTCGGATCTCGTACGATGCGAAGCCTCGGAAGGGGATCTTCTTCACCGGGCCGGACAAGGCGAATCCGAAGCGGCCCCGCATCACCTGGACCCAGGGAGAAGACACCGACAACCGGTACTGGTTCCCTTCGTACGATTACCCGAACCAGCGCTTTACGTCCGAAGTCGTCGCGACCGTCGACGAGAAGTACGAAGCGCTGAGCAACGGCCGCCTCGTGAACGTGTCTGCCGACAAGCGCCGCAAGACGAAGACGTACCAGTGGTCCCTCGACCAGCCGCATTCAAACTACTTGATTGCCCTGGTGGTCGGCGAGTTCGAGTCGAAGAATTGGGACGCGGACGGGGTGCCGGTCCATGCGCACGTGCCAAAGGGTCTCGGCGGGTTCCTGGATCGGACCTTCCAGAACGTGCCCGACATGGTCCGCTACTTCGGCGAGGTCACCGGCCAGAAATATCCGTGGCCGCGGTACGCGCAGGTCTGCGTCCCCGAGTTCGTCGTCGGCGGCATGGAGAACACGTCGATGACGACCCTGACCGAGTACTGCCTCACGGACGAGAAGGCGTACGAGGACTATCGACCGGAAGGGCTCCTCTCCCACGAGCTCGCCCATCAGTGGTTCGGTGATTTCCTCACCTGCCGCGCGTGGGGCCACATCTGGTTGAACGAATCCTTCGCTACGTACTTCCAGGTCCTGTGGTGGGAACACTTCTTCGGCAAAGACGCCGCGCTGATGGAGCTCGAGACGGACCGTGACAGCTATCATGAGGAGGCGAGCAAGAATTACAAGCGGCCGATCGTCACGATGAAGTTCCTCGAACCATCCGACATGTTCGATCGCCACACGTACGAGAAGGGCGCGAACGTCCTGCACATGATGCGGAACGAACTCGGCGACGACCTGTGGTGGAAGGCGATCCGCCAGTACGTGACGAAGTTCGCAGGCCAGAACGTCGAAACGAATGATTTCAAGGAGGCGATCGAGGAGTCGACCGGACGGAACCTCGACGTCTTCTTCGACCAATGGCTCTACCACGCCGGGCACCCGGAATTCGAACTTTCCTGGTCGTGGGACGAATCGGCCAAGCAGGTTGAGTTGCGCACGAAGCAGACCCAGGAAGTCAAGGACCCCGTGCCCCTGTTCAAGGTGCCGGCATCCGTGGAACTCGCGTGGCCGGATCGGACGCACAGGGAATCGATTCGCATCGAGAAGGCGGACCAGGTATTCCGGTTCGACGCGCCTCGACGCCCTCGGGCGGTCTTGTTCGACCCGGATGACACGCTGCTGAAGAAAGCGACGTTCAAGAAGCCGCGGGACGAGCTCTTGTGGCAACTCGCGAACTCGGGCTCCATCTGGCCGCGAATCGAAGCGTGCCGGGATCTCGGCAAGTTGGTCGGAGACGCTAAGGCGATCGAAGGCCTCGAGGACGCCCTCAAGAAAGACAAATTCTGGGGGGTCCGACGAGAGGCTGCCGTGGCCCTCGGGGAGGTCGGGACGACGGCCGCGCGAGACGCGCTCCTGAGCGGGACGAACGACAAGGACAGTCGGGTGCGCCGGGGCGTGTACCGCGCCCTCGGTAATTTCCGCAAAGATGAAGTCGCATTTCGGGCCCTCGCGAAGGCATATCGGGAAGACGGCTGGTATTACCCGATGAACGCGGCGGCGCTTGCGCTCGCGGAGACCCGACACGAGGAAGCGTTCGAAACGATCGTGAAGGGCATGGACCGGCGTTCGCAGGGAGAGATCCTCGCGCGAGGGGCGTGCATGGCCATCGCGAACTTGCGAGACGAACGGGGTTTCCTGGAGCTGGAGAAACGAACCTCGGACGAACACCTTGAGATGGTGCGCTACGGGGCCACACTAGCACTCGGTAAGCTCGGCTCGTTCCACGAATCCCGGAGGGATGAGGTCCTCGAGCATCTGTCGATGCTCGTTCGGGACACGAACTACCGAACCCGGCTGGGGGCGACGTTGGGACTCGGAGAGCTCGGGTATGCGAAGGCTGAGGACGAGCTCCAACGAATATCGGAAGCCGAGCCGATGAGCAACCTTCGGACGAACGCCCGAAAGGCGATCGCGACGCTCCGAGAGAAACACGCCGAAGCCGCGAAGAAAGTCGAACAACAGGCCGAGCTGGACAAGTTGAAGGACGAAAACAGGGAGCTCCGGTCACGCATCACCGCGATCGAGGCTCGCGTCGAGGCGATCGGAAAGCGGCGGAAACGGTGACCGGGCTGCCGCTCCACGAGGACACAAGAGGCGGGTCGGACAGTCTCGCATCCGGCTATGTCGAGACGTTTCGGGCGCGTGTGGCCTTCTCGGTAGACGGAAGACCGTGCTTTGATCCGACCGACACGCCTTCGGCCGCGACCGTCTTTGGTGGGTAGGAGAACTCGAGGACCACCGCGTTCTCCTGAGGTTCCGTGCGGATGCCTCGGCCGCCGAGGTCCGCGAAGAGGGCGCGCGCCACCTCCTCGTAGAACAAGGAGTACTTGTGACCGCTGCCGTGTCTCAGGACGATGACGGTCCGAGAACCGTCTCGCTTCTCTTCGTACTCAAAGGCCTTCGTGTATCTCGAGGTGAGCTTGGGGATGACCTGCAGTACCGTCTCCAGGTCCAGATGCTTGAACATGAACGTCGTGAACGCTCGATAGACGTCCTCTCCCGCCCACCGGCCCAGCTCTCGCACCTCGTCCTCGGAGAGGAGCTCGATCATCCGTGAGAGCGCCTCTCTCGGCATCGCGATGAAACCGAACCGATCGGCGTACATGTCCCACTCGACGAGTCGGCGGAGGGCCTTGTTCGCCAGGAAACTGACGCTGACTCCT
>DASWGO010000173.1:0-11611 GCA_036393695.1 Thermoplasmata archaeon | reverse complement strand
TTCGACTTCGCCCATGACCTCGTCCCGCTTCGGCGCGATCGAGTCGAGCTCGTCGATGAAGATGATGCTCGGTGCGTTCTCCTCGGCCTGCTTGAAGATGTCCCGCAGGTTCTCTTCGCTCTGTCCGTAGAACTTGGACATGATCTCGGGCCCGGAGATCGAATGGAAGTTCGCGTTCGTCTCGGACGCGACGGCTTTGGCGAGGAGCGTCTTACCGGTCCCCGGAGGGCCGTGCAACAGTACGCCTTTCGGCGCTTCCACGCCGAGTCTCTCAAACAATTCCGGATGCCGTAGGGGGAGTTCGATCATTTCACGGACTTTGCGGACCTCGCTCCCGAGGCCGCCGATGTCCTCGTAGTCGACTTTGGGGACTTTCGCCTCTTCCTCTTTCATCGGCTTCTCGGCGATTTTGATTTCCGTCTCCGCCTCGACGAGGACGGCATCCGCGCCGGGCGAGAACGACGTGACCACGAACTCGAACTTGCGGCCCATGACGCTCACGCTGATCACGTCGCCGCGCGTGATCGCGCGGCCCTGGAGGACCTGCGCCATGTACTGCTCGCCTCCCATGATTCGAATCGCCTCGGTCGGGGCGAGCGACACCTTTTCCGCGGGGCGGGCGAGCGCCTTGCGCAAACCGACCTTGTCGTCGATTCCGACGCCCGCATTGCGGCGTTGCATCCCGTCCATCCGGATCACGCCGCGATTCGCGTCTTCGGGATACCCGCGGCGAACTCCGGCGGCGGTCGACTTCGTGCCTTCGATGAGGACGATATCGCCCTCCTTTAACTCGAGAATCTTCATGACCTCGGGGTCGATGCGCACGATCCCGCGGCCCGCATCCGCGGGCTTCGCCTCGGCAACCCGGAGGAACTTCTCACGGCCGGCGGCCATTTTCAGCGTGTCTCCTCTCGCGGCGGGACCGCACACGCGGCCCTCGCGGGACTTCGCAACGAATCGGCGTTACTTGAACTCATGTCGAAACCTCGAAACGAAAAGTGAAAGGGAAAGGTCAAGGGCCGGATCACTCGACCGGCACCTTGACAGGCTTCGGCTCCGGGGTCGGCTCCTTCTTCGGGACCCGGACCTCGAGGACGCCGTCTTTCAGCGTCGCAGCGGCGAGGTCGGCCTTAACCTCCTCCGGGAAGCTCAGCACGCGCTGGAGGGCCTGGTACGTCCGCTCGCGGTACTCGTAGTTCTTCTCCTTCTCGTCCCGGGAGCGGTTCGTCTCCGCGCGGATCTCAATCCCGTCCGGGGTGACGGTCAGGTCGACGTCCTCCTTCGCAACGCCGGGGAGTTCCGCCCGGACCACGAACTCGGAACCCTTGTCGATCAGGTCGACGAGGGGTTCGCGGACGCGCAGGTCGGAGTCGGTCCAACGGGCGAGGGGGGCTCCCCAAAAGCGCTCCTCGAAGCTCCGCCGGAAGTTGTCGAACCACCGGTCCATGTCGTCCAACCAGGCGAAGGGCGAAACGGTCGTCCTCGCCAGGCTGTCTTCCTTCTTTGCCTGAATCTCCTTGCTCTTTCGCTCCATGGTGCGTCACCTCCAAGAGGTCTTTTTCGCGGTCAATAATGTGTATGCGGTTCTATATAAACTCTATGCACCGGGCTGCCACTTCCGTAGCATCGCCTCGGCCCGGAATGGGCCTACGTCTCACGCTTCACCGTGATTGGAATCGCTCCGCTGTTGAACTCAATCCACGCAATCTCGATTGGATCCACGACCCCGCTCGGCACGTCAATGAGAATCGGCGATCCCATGCTGATTTGGAGCGCTCGCGCTCCGATAATGCGAGCCTTCTCAAATCGCGTGTAACGCATCGGGTGTCCCTCGCACCGGGCCGCGGGCGAAGGGGCGACTAGCGACGGGGCGGGACGGCGGTAGGGGGCCCGAATCGGGTACCCGTACTTCAACCTTGCTTAGCATGGGCCCAGAGGCGATCGGATTGAGTCTCCGCTCGGCAGGGCCGTGCCGATCGATGGAACTGCGTGGTGACAACCGCTGCGAAGCCCCGAATCTGGTTCGTTCTTTCCCTAGATAATCGAGCGTGAGAATCCCGGGACATCCCTTAAGAGCCCCCAACTCCACGACAAATAGACTTCGCCCCCCGGGCGCGCTTGATTACGAGGTACGCCGCAATGGACCAGCAGACCTTCCGACAAGCGATTCTCCTCCTCTCCGGCGAGCACAGCGTCTCGATCCTCCGGGCCCTCCGCGACGGGAACTGGCACCTTTCGAGCGAGATCGCGCGGTCCCTGGACGTTCACATCACGACGGCGTCGAAGTTCCTTCAGCGTTTCGCGGAGCTCGGGCTCGTGGATCGCCGGCCGCACGACGCCCGCACGTTCGAGTATCGTCTGCGGTCCCCCCACCTGCGCTTCGAGGTGAATCTCGAAGACGAAGCCGGGCCCCTTCGCGAGGTGATCGACTTCTACGTCGCCTACTTCCACTCGCTCTTCGAGCGGATCCGGTACGTCGGCACGCCGGCGATCGAGATTGAGATGGAGCACCGTCTCACGACGAACCATCAGGAGCTCCGCAAAGCGGTCTTTGATCAGATGCTAGACGGCACCGAGGCGGGCCTGGACCGACTCCGGGAACTCGTCGCGGCGGTCCATCGGGACCTCTGGAACGTCTGCGCCCAGGGGCTCGGGGCGAACTCGGCGAAGGGCGTCTTCCAGGCGGCGCTTCGAGACGCGATCGGCGCCCATCCGGACCTCGCATTCCGCTGCGGCCTGACTCGTCCGCTGGAGGGATGATTCCATGCCTCGGCTTCCGACCGGCGTCGCAGGATTCGACGCGATGGTCCAGGGCGGCCTGCCCGTCGGCTCGAGCGTCGTCCTGCAGGGACCCCCGGGCCAAGAGAAACTCCGCTTCGCGCTCACCTTCCTCGCGGAAGGCCTGAAGTCGGGAGGGAGCGGGTTGGTCATCACATCCTCGCAATCGCCGGACGCCGTCATGGCGGAGTTACGGGAACTCGGCGTGGATCTCGACTCCGTCACGAATGAGAATCGGCTCCGGGTCGTCGATTGGTACTCCTGGAGCGAAGAGACCGTGCAGGACATCGAGGACCGCGGGATTGTCATCCGTTCCTCGATTGACCTGACCAACCTCGGCGTGGCGCTGAGCCGCGCGATCACCGGCCTGACCGGAGGCGGATCGCGGCGCGCCGTGATTGAGCTTCTGTCGCCCGCGACCAGCTCCTACGAAGTGACTCAGGTCTACGCGTTCGCGCAGAGCGCGAAGAGGAAGTTCGATCGCCACCAGTTCACGAGCCTCGTGTTGCTCGAGAAGGAGATGCACTCGAGCGCGCAGCTCACCACCCTTCACCAGCCCTTCGACGGCGTCATCGAGATTGAACGGACCCGGAGCGGAGATCGGATTGTGCGGAAGATCGGCGTCCTTCATATCAAGGACACGGCGCCGGACCACACATTCCGCGTCCTCGAGATGTCCGAGGCGGGCCTGCGGGTCGTGCTCGACACCCCCAAGGCGGCTGCCGCGGGGTCCACGGCCCGAGGCGGTGTCCTCGAGTCACAAGACGAACGGGCCCAACGACTCCGTCTCATCCTGCAGATCGCGACCGAGCGGCTCAAGCTCAATCCGGGGGACGCAGACGCCCTCTTCGCGATGGCCGCGGCCCAAGCGACGCTCGACGATGCGAAGGGCGGCCTGGAGACTCTCGATCGGCTCGCCGGACTCGATTCGGCGTATCCGGGCCTCTGGGTGCTCAAGACGAAACTCCACGCGAAGCTCGGCCAGGCGGACCTCGCTCGACAGAGTCGGGTGCGCGCGCAGCATAGCGAACCCGAGGCCGCGAAGGCAATCGATGCGACTGTGCCGTGCCCGATGTGCGAAGAGCCCGTCGCGATCGATGCGACCACCTGCCCCAACTGCGGCGTGAAGTTCGCATCGACCAAGAGCCTGGAGGATGAACTCGACGACCTCGGCCACGCCGCGATTCAAGAGATGGTCCAGGAGGAGCTCGGGGCGGCGAAGGGAATGGAGAAGGCCTTCGACAAACCGGAGGTTCGGGCCCCGAAACCGGAGACGGAGCGGGATGTCCCCCCGGCGAAGAAGCCGACGGACAAGACGCCGTCGAAGAAAGGGTTGACCAACGGCTTGGTCCTCGGACGCCGCGGGGCGTCAAAGGCCGGGAGGACGAATGGGCTGAGAGGCCGCACGAACGGTCTCCGCGGGCGTACGAACGGCCTGACCAATGGTCTCGGTCGCACGAACGGTCTCACCAATGGCCTCGGGCGCACCAATGGCTTGACGAACGGCTTGGGTCGTACCAACGGGCTCACGAATGGTCTCGGACGGACGAACGGGCTTACGAACGGCTTGGGCCGCACGAATGGGCTGACGAACGGCCTCGGTGGCGTCCGGCCGATCGGGTTTCACGCCGTCGGGCTGCGGCGCGCGATGAGCAACGCCGGGTGGAAACTCTATCTCATTCCCCTCGTGTCGGTTGCGCTCCTACTGATCCCCCTGTTCTTAGTGCCCACATACCGCGGCCCCGCCTACCCGATTCAAATTGATGGTCAATTCGCCGATTGGAACGGTGTGCCCCGCCTCCTTGGCAAGGGTGCGACGCGGAATCCGGACATCGACATCACGGACGTCGCCGTGAAAGACAATCTCGACTACCTCTCGTTCTACCTCAAAGTGCAAGGCGACCCTTTGGCCGGCGAGCCCGCCCCGGGCCGAATCACCAACGCCTTTTACGCCTTCATCGACGTGGATCGCTCTCGTTCGACGGGCTATCAGGTGCAGGGCATCGGGGCCGATCGCATGGTCTGGGTGAACACGTTTGGCGGTCGCGTTGTCTCCGTATCCCTCATGGGTTTCAACGCGTCGCGGAGTCTCACAGACTGGTTCGGCTGGATGCCGATCGGTCCGGCGCACGCGGCTGGTTCCGGGAGCGAGCTCGAATTCCAAGCGGCCTGGAGTGACCTCGCGCCGAGCCCTCGATCGGTGGATGTCGCGTTCGCGTCGCGGTCGTGGGACGGGCAGTCCAACGCCGCGGACATCGTGGTCACGAATGCGGATTCGTTCGTGGTTGTGAGCCAAGACACTCGTGCCCCAACGATCTTAACCGCCTCGACTCCGATTCTCGCATCCTTCACCTTCCACGCCGTGGGCGGTGACGTGAGCGTGATTTCCCTGAACGTGACGATGGTGGGGACATTCCAGACGAGTTCACTGTCCACCATGGACCTTTCGGACGAGGTCGGCAACGTCCTCGCGACGCAACCCGCATCGAGGACGGCACGTTTCGACCTCGACTCGTTCGTCGTCTCAAACGGCGCGAACCGAACCTTGTCCCTCCGTCCGAACGTCGTAGCGACGGACGGGACGACCGTGGGGGCGTTCCTCAAAGACGTCGAGGACGTCCGCACCTCCGGCGGCATCGCCTTCACCGGGCCGGCCCGCACGCCTGTGTCCCTCGCGTACATTGGCTTGATTCCGAACGCGCCGGTCGTCGACGGTGCTTTTTCCGATTGGCCCAACATCACGAAGGATCCCCTCGGTGACGTCCAACCCCGGTGGAACCCCGACGTCGACTTGTCTGGGTACGCGTTCCAGGCTTCCAGCGGAGGCACGCTTTTCATGGCCCAAGTTGTGGCGACCGCGTTGAACGGGACCATGATCCCGGTCTTGAACCCAACGTACATCCCTCCGGCGAACTCCAGCGGGAATGGCACCGTGAGCGCGCCACCTCCTCCGCCTCCCGAGAACGGCGCGGATGTGATCCGGTTCTTCCTCGACGCGGACGGTTCTGGTACGACCGGGTACTCTGTCGGTGGAATCGGAGCGGACTTCCTCGTCGAGATCACGGGCAAAGAGGGGCTCATCCTGTCCTCGAAGGCCATGCAATTCGCGGGCTCCCGCCCATGGGAGTGGAGCTGGACCATCCTCAGCACGGCTCCCGCGGCGAAAGACCGGGCTCGGATCGAGGCCGCGGTCCCCGGGGTCGCGATCACGAATGCCTCCCGCGCGACCTTCGAAACGAGCGGCTGGGGTGGCTCGGTCGACCGTCCGTCCTCGCCCGTCGTCGGCTCCAACGTGTTCATGGGCCTCTCCACGAAAGCTCTGTCCATGAACCCGATCTCTGTCTCTTCGCTTGCCACTGGCTCCGGCCTCCAACCCCTGGCGACGCTGATCGATTCCGGTTCGAACTCCGCGAGCACGGTCTACAATCAGCAACGCAAAGTCGTCCGAGCGGGGACCGCTGCGGGCCCAATTCCCTGCGACGCAACGAATTCGGCCGGCTGTTGGTACACCGTGTTCCGCGACCAGACGAAGCCGCCGGATTCTGCTTTCAAAGATGGGACATCGGTCGCGGTCCCTACGACCCTAGGGCTCCTAGATTCCCTCGCGACGAGCCTTACGTCAGGCGACAACGTCATCGTCGTGGTGGTGCAACTCGACGATGGTCAAAACGGCCAGACCCGAACGTTCAATGCGGGCGACATTCAACTGCGCCGCGGAACGCTCACGACGGACCCGCTCATTACGCAGACGAAGTTCCGGGTCCTGCTCGGCACATCAGGCAGCGGACAGGGCGACTTGTTCGTCGTCCTCTTGGGTAAGGACGCGTCGGCCCCCGCGAATCCCACGTACGGCGTTTTCGCGCAAACGAGCGGTGCTCAGGTAACCGCGGCAGTAAGGTTGGTCGTCATCAACAGCTTGGCGTCCGCCGACTCAGTGTTTGGCGACGGTGCGTCGACTCCCGTCACCACGAGTTCCACGACGTTACTGAACCAGGCGACGTCGCTCCCGGCGGCCAGCACAAGCATTCCGAACATCATCATCGCCGCTGTCCAGTACGACTCGACCGGCTCGGGTCCGATGGTGGGCCCCGCGAACACGGGAGCGAGGGTTCTCCGAGGCGCAACTGTCCTCGCATCGAACCAGTTCGCATTCCGCACAGCTGCGAACATAGCCCCGAACGGGCTCTTTGCCTTCTTGGTGGCCATCGACTCGGCGGCCCCCGCCAATCCGACGTACACGGTGGACGCGCTAAATAGCGACACCTCAAACACGGTCAATGGTGCGGCCAGGCTCCTGATATTCCGCAATCTGACGGCGAGTTCGGTCGCTTCAGGTAGCGTTTCGATTGGAACGTCGCGGACTGTGATGGGAACCGCGTCAACCACGTTCCTCGCTGGCGACGACGTCGTGATCGGAGCGATCCAGCTCGATGCGCAAGGGTCCCAGCGAACCATCGCAGCGGGGACGGACGACATTCGGAGGACCGGCGATTCGAGCGCGAGCAGCAACACTTTCGCGGAAGGGGTCGCCATATCGGGCAACCCGGGGTCGGGCCTCTATCAAATGTTCGTTCGAAAGGTCACCACGACGGCGGCAAACCCCTCGTATGAAGGAGCCGCCACGTCCCCAGCCGCGGGTGCACTCAACGCGGAATTGAAGCTTGTCACGGTCCACGTCAGGGACACGAACGCGAACGGCTGGGACCGCATCATCATCCGGCGCAGCTTGGACGTGAGTGGCGCTACATGGGGGTCCCAAATTGTGCTCGCCTCGGCGCGTGCGGCCGACAGCCCCTTGTTGTATACCTTTGACTCGGCGGAGCCTTCCATCGCCATCGACTCGGGCGGCTTCCTTCATGTCGTCTGGGTATCCGCGGCCTCTCCGGGAGACCAGTCGACGCTGAACCTCGTCCGATACACGAAGACGACAGTTGCCTATCCTACGGACAGCCAGCTGGCGAATGCGGCGAACTGGCAAGCCATCACGAATGTCGACGATACAAGCCCGGGCTACATGCCGACAGTCTCTACCGACTCGAGCAGCAACCCCCACATCGCATGGAGCGGCTCGAAGACGAGCGGCACCGTATACTACAAGAACAAAGCGTTGGGGACCTGGCGGTCGACGATATCCTGGAGCTCGACGTACACTGGCCTGTCCGTTGACGTATCCCCCCAGACCAACTATGTCGCTTTGGCCCGTGACTTCGAGAACACTCCAGTCGACGCCGCGATCGGCTATCGCTCAAACACGGGGACGAACACCGTCAACAGTCTGAAAACGCGGACGTGGGACAGCTCGGCCTGGAACGTCGAGTCCGAGCAAGCCACCGCCGGCAGCCCAATCCGGGTCGTCCGGATGGCTTGGTCCCCAGTGGAGGCGAATACTCGTATCGTGGTAACGGAGAGCGACGATGGCTGGCTCGACGCCTACGTGTGCAATCCCACCTGTACCGTGACCAACAACATCGGCCAGGTATGGACGACGGCTCCCACCACGGCTCAAGCCCGATTCGACGTCGCGTACGAAGGGGTTAGCGGGAGGGCAATCCTCGTGTACCACAAGCAAGGAGGGAGCAGCACTCAAGACATCGCCTACAAAACATACTCGGGCGGAACTTGGAGTGCGGAGCAGTACATCGACGATGGCTTCGGGGCCCACAACGTCTATTCCGTGATCAAGCTGGCCTCCAAGAAAGCGAGCAACCAGATCGGGATGGTCGGTGGCGATCTAACGAATACCCGCGTGAACGCATGGATCTGGGATGGCACGACATGGGGGAATTTCGTGGCGATCGCGACGACGAGCGTGGGACCCCTGGACCGCGACGGCGCGGACCTCGCGTGGGAATCCAGCTCCGGGAACCTGCTGGTGGTTTCGGCGAGCAACACCGCGAACATCGTTTCCAAAGAGTACAGCAGTTCTTGGGGCGGCGCGGTGACTTTCGCCTGTGCGAGTGCCGCGACGATTCGGTACACGCGACTGAAGGCGAATCCCCTCGCGACGGCCAACGACATGGTGCTCGCGGTGGTGAGCGACCCCAGCTTCAATCTGAACACCTGCTACTGGACCGGGAGCGCATGGGCGAGTGCCCTGACCCACGCCGCGACCGCCCAAGTCAACTTCCGCTCGTTCGACTTCGCGTGGGAGGCGACAGGGAGCAAGGGGCTCCTCGTGTTCAGCAACACAGCCGGGCCTAACTGGATCGAGTACCGCACCTTCACGGCCCCGAGCACATGGGGAACGATTACAGCTATCGCCATGGGCTCATCCGACCATACGTGGATCGAGGCTCGGACCAATCCTTTTGCGGGGGGCACAACCAAGATCCTCGGCGCCGCAAGCGAGAATTCCGCTCAAAGTCTTGGCGCGTTCAGGTGGGACGGCACGACGTTCACCGTAATCGGAACGAGCACGTTCACCGCCAGCACCGGCGGGTTCATGGACAACGAAATGTTCGACCTGAAGTACAGGGAGGCGGGCGCGGGCGCAACCGGAGAGATTCACCATCTGGTCTGCAAAGATCTTTCGGCGAGCAATTGCACCACCGCCGCCAAGTTCACCAAGTTCGACGGGACCGCAGGTTTCGACACGGTCGCAACGCTAGCCGAGACCAGCACGTATCCGTCCATCGCCACGTCGTACGCGGCTACCGGCGATCTTTGGATCGCATATGCGAAGGACATCAACGCGACGACCCGCGCTATCTACGCCCGCTTCCTTAGCTATCCGACGAGCGGCTTCGCAGCCGCGGAGACCATCGACGTATTGAGCGGTACCCAATTCGCGCGTCCCACGATTGGACTCGATAAGGACGGAAACGTCTATGCCTTCTACGTGGCCCTGTCCGGACCCCAGCTGTACACGAATTCGAGGATCAGCGGAAGCTGGGGAGTTACGCGGACCGCCATCGACACGACGACCGATTACCCGTCTCTCATCGTCCGCGCCCCGAATGACTCCACATACGGATCGTCACTTGGAGCGGTCTACTGGAAAGCCCCAGCCTCGCAGACTTATTTCTATTACGTTCCGGAGTTCGAGGACGTCGCAGCGCCCATCATCAGCTGTCTCTTCGTGGCTCTGATCTTGGGGAGGCGCGCAACATTGCGTTCCCGACGCGGATTCCGGCATCGTCGGTAGGATTCTTGTCGCGGTCCGGATGTTCGTCGAGGACTCTATGGATCCGAAAGCGGGATCGCTGCAGGAAATCCGGTTCAGGCGCGGAAGCATCGTTCTCCTCACAGGGAAGAATGCCGCGCTCGTCCCCATAAACGCGCGGGGAAACCGTACTCGATTCGTCCATCGCGCACTGGGATTCCTCCAAGAATTCGAGGAGGTGAACGATGAGGCACTGGCGAACTACGGTAGCGTCGCCGGTCCGCTGCAGGGCGTCCACGCGATGTTGATCCGGATCGCCGCACGAGCACGGCCTCGGACGCGCGGATCCGATCCGCGGGGTTGTCCCTCGGCAGTAACAGCGCGTGTCACGGCCAAGCGATGCTCACTCGACGCCCTGACCCTTGCCGAGGGATTGTTGGACGCCGCGTTGTCCCCCTGTCACGGAACGCCCCGAACGCGGGGCTGTCGAGGAGGGACCCATACGACGTCCTCTCCAGGCTTGCATCGCGCATCACGGGTCAGCGCGACCTTACGCTGGAGCAGAGAGACCAACGGATGCCGGCGGGATAAAGATTCGCTTGGGGCGCCGCACGTTTATCTAGGCCCGGACGGTTCCGTGGCTCTCTGCAGGCTGGGTTCCTACGGACGAGCTTCGCGATGCGATCGCCTTGCTGTTCAAACGCAAAGGCCGCGACGAATTGAGCGAGCGGGAATTCGTGCTCTCGGCCTCAATGGACATGCACTGGTTCCCTCCCCGGGACGCTCAGCGGCTGCTGCAGCTCGGGTTGGAGACCAAGCTGCTCGAATCGCAAGGAGGCGCGATCCGCCCCGCGTTCGATGTCTCCGCGGTGGAGGTGCCGCGCGACTACGTCCCGACCTCAGCGATCCTCGAGGTCCCGACGCCGGCATCGGAGGATGTGTTTCTCCGAATCGTCGACGCCATCGTGGCAAAGACGCGGACCGATCGCAAGTCCGTCATCGCCTCGGTGAACGCGGTCCAGGAAAAGTTGGATGTTGAGGTCGAAGTCGCCGCCCTGGTCGCGGCCCACCAGGCGGGGGTCGACGTCACCCCGTTCTTGCCGGCCGTGAAGAGCCGCCTCGGAGTGCCGTAATTACGGACGATCTTCTCGCATCTTGATCAGGTCGCCGAGGGTGACTCCACCTCCGGCCGCCGGCTTCTTCGCCGCGACGGGTTCCACGCGTTCTTTCAACTTGATTCCAAGCTCCCGCTCGAGCTTCCGGACGAGCGAGTCCCCCGGGCTGATGGTGCCGGACTCGAGCTTCGCGATGACGCTGACCCGCTCGTTGATCTTCGCGCCGAGATCCGCTTGCTTCCATCCCCGGGCCTCCCGGGCTTGACGGATTCGCTGCGGAAAGTCGTCCGCGAGTTCGAGTTCTCCGGCCTGCGTGTAGACGTCCCGGGGGGTCATGCGTCGCTGGCGCATCTCGAGGCGCTGCGCGATGATGGGGGGCATCGTGCTCTGCCTCAACGCCGGCGTCGCGACCTCGTCGCCGAAGCGCGAACAGTCCGTGCAAACCGACAGAATGGTCGCGTCGATGGCCACGTTCTTCAGGCGCGGCACGTCGGCGCCACACAATTCGCAGATCACGAATCTAGCCCGCAAAGACTAAATAAAAAGTGCTTGGTATATAGCCTTCGTCATCCCGCCCACCCACCGGACGATTCTATGGACGACGACCAGATACGCG
>DASWGO010000172.1:0-4076 GCA_036393695.1 Thermoplasmata archaeon | reverse complement strand
TCACACCTTCGCCACGATCTTGAGGACGTCGCCATCTTGGACCGGGTGGTCCCGGCCGACCACCATTTTCGTCCGGGCGTTGATGGCGCGGATGAAGTGGTTACCCAAGTCGGTGTGGACTTTAAAGGCTACGTCCACCGCAGTGGAACCGCGCGGCACGAGGAACGCGTCTGGGAGGATGTTCCCGCTCTTGTCGGTCCAGTGGTGTTCGTCCTCCACGGGGAACACGACAATCAGATCGAGGAGTTTGAACACGGCCTCCTCGATGCACTGCTGCACACCGGTGGACCCGCGTTCCCGGAGGAAGGCGCGAATTTTCTCGAGCCCCTTTTCCTGGGCCGCGGTCAGTTTTTCCGGATGCAGGATCTCGAACGAAGATCCGCCCGGCTGGTATGCGACTAGCCCAGCGGATGCCGCGCGGCGAAGGGCGAGCTCGTATTCGGCAGATGTCGGGACCACCAGGTAGCCCGCCGCCTTCGAGAAATTCTCGAGCGCTTCGTGGGAGACCATATCGGCTTTGTTCGCTGCGAGGAGCATGGGCTTGCCGCGGTGTTGCAGCGTCCGAGCGAGACGAAAGAGATCATCCGATGTCCAGCGGGCCATCTTAGGATCCAGCGCGGTGTCCCGTACCGCGGAGTGGACTTGCATCTCCGTGAACCCGAGGCCCGTGAGCCGGGCGGAGAGGATTTTCTCCGACGGCGCCTCCTCCAGATCGGCGCGCCGGGCCTCCTTCTCCCAGTTGCGGGAGAGAATTCCGGCGATCCAATGAGCAAGCTCGTCCTCGAGGAACTGCACGTCCGCGAGGGGGTCGTGCGTTCCGGGAGGCACCGGGTTCCCCTCGAAATCAGTGCCTCCGGTCGCGTCGATCACGTGGACAAGCACGCTGGCTTGACGGAGATCGTCGAGGAATTTGTTACCTAGGCCGCGGCCCTCATGCGCCTTCGGGACCAGCCCCGCGACATCAAGCAGCTCGAGGGGGATGAGACGAGTGCCTCCGTCACAGGGTGCATTGTTCGGCTTGCAAGGACGGCCGAGCTCCTTGTGAGGGCAAGTCTTCCGAACGAAGGCCACGCCTCGGTTCGCCTCGATTGTCGTGAAGGGATAGTTTGCGATTTGAACCGGTGCGAGCGTCGCCGCAGCGAAGAAGGTGGACTTGCCGACGTTCGGTTTCCCGACGACTCCCAACTCCACGACGCGAAGAACGAGGTCCGTCCACAAGTACCTTTAGAACAGAGAGGTCGCCTCGTCACACCGGGACAAACAATCCCGCCAGTCGCGCAGGCTACCTCGCCCGGTGTCGGCGGCGGTACGAAAACAGGAGGACGACGATCGCTGTCGCGGCGGAGGGACCCGCGATTTCTCCGAACTCGGGAGCCGGGACAATCATCGTGCTGTCCTGCGATGTCCCACTGCCGTCATAGGTGAGACCAATGGGCGGACCGGAGGCGTATTCGACGCGGAGCCGGATCCGCTGACCTGTAGAGATCGACACATTTCCGCCCGAGCAGCCGAAGAGCTGGTCGGGTCCGCCACCGGTTGAAGTCTCGGTCCAGCAAATCAGACTCGGGGAAGAACCATCCGGCTGCGTGATGGTGAAGGTAATGTTCAACACCGTTCCAGTCGAGCTCGTGAGATCCAAGCTGGCAGCCCACAGCCCGGCGTGAATCGTTTCCGCCGACGCTTCCGGATTCGTAAAGAAACAGGGCCGCGAGCCGTTCGACAGAACGACGGTCTGGAAGAGGTTGCCTGGCGTCGTGCTCAGACCTTTCACCTCCGAGCAGTCCGCGGGTGCTATCGAAGGCCCCGAAGCGTGCAAGTAGAACGTCGACCCATCAAACCCCCTCGTCTGAGGGGGCTCTAGGCTGCGGGCTCCGGCTGCGAATCGCGTTGATGGCACGAAGGTGGGTGCTTCGATCACGGCGGTTAGGTCTTCGGCCGAAGACCAGTCTGTCGATTCGAATACCATTCGAGTCGTGTTCGTCGTCGGGCCAATTGCGACCGATCCCTCGATGTCGGTCTCGTTTTTCGCGAGTGCAACGGCAGGCAGTGTGACCGGTGACCAGGTACCCTTCCACATGTACAAATTCCGTGTCGTGATTCGTCCACCCGCACCACGGACTTCGAACATGTAGTCCGCATGGATCCCGGCAATCGGAAGGCCGACGGCATCCGACGAGTTGAGATCGATGTAGACCCGGAGAATGTCTTCCCCCGTCCGACGGGGAAGAGGAATCGGTGGCCCACTGGAACCGTTCCCTCCCTGCCCGGGCGGAATCCGAATGAGCCGTTCGGGCACCCGTCCCGCCATCAGATCGCCCGCGACGGCCACATGGAAATAAGCCGCCGATGTGTTGACCGCAGCACCGGATTGAATGATGTCCATGTCAGGATTTTTCACGGGCACTGGATCGGAATCGGTTTGGTCTCTTCCAACCCAGTCCGCGAAGAGTCCATCGACTCGCACTGTCGTCGGAGGCGCCACCACGTACGCCCGGATGGGCCCGCCTCGAACGACAACGGGGACTGGTGCCGTCGCGTTGGTCACGTCGATTTGGACGACATCGCCAGGGGAAAGCCCGGTGGCCAACGCGAACGCCGTGATCGTGGCTTCCGGCTGGGCCTGGGTCAGAATCACCGATCCCGTGGACAAGGTGACCGTCAGGCCGGGGGTGGCGTTGTAAACGAACGAGGAAACGCCCCAGGAAGCCCCAGTCGGTAGGCCGAGAGCGCGCACGCGAATCGTGAACCACGAAGTCGTCGTGCTGCTCACGACGGATGCGATGGGGAGCAACTCCACGAGAACCGAACCGTTCGGCGTGAGCGGAGCGAGGCTGCGACTCGAAACCCCGGCGAAGTCGTCGGCGAAGACGGCGATGCGGAATCGCGCTGCGTCGAACCCGGTGAGATCGTAGGTCGAGATCTGCGCCTCGACTCCTTGGACGGAGGCTGCCGCAGCCGGAGAGCCGAGCGACTGCCGTTGACTCCAGTTCACTTCCGAGTTGGTCGGGAACCCGTAGAGTCGAGCGCCTGCCACGGTGTTGTTCCCACCGAAGATCTCGACGACCCCTTCGGCCCCGATCCCGTCAAACTGGTAGCCGGTGGACGGGTTTCCATCGGCGTCGATGAGGAAGTACACGCCGTCGTAGGCCGACGAATCACCGAACATCCCGCCTCTCGTCGACGCGAACAGGTACAGCGAGTTGTCATCAACGAGGCTCGCGTAATCGACAATGGACACGTTCGGGTCGGAAGCGAAAGTCGCTGCGTCGAACTTCGGAACCGATGCCCAATCGCCGAACGACCCGTCGATCGCGATCCGCGGCGAGGGCCCCGAGATGGGAATGAACAGGAAGCCGGCAATCAGGACCGCGAAGATCGTTGCGGCCCCGATTGCGGCGTAACGAACCCGCTTCGAAGGCGACGAGATCCGGATCTCTTTTCTTCCGAGTCGGGCTGACCGCGTGCCGCTGATCGTTCCGTTGACCCGCCCTTGCTCGCCCATCAGGCCGTTCACCCGCCCCGTGGGCGTGACCTGGCCATTGACCCAGCCGACTCCGTTCACGAGACCATTCGTGCGACCGAGCCCGTTGACGAGGCCATTCACGCGACCTCGGCCGTTGACGAGTCCGTTGACTTTCCCCGCCCCGCGCGTCGACGTCTTCGGACGCGCTCCGCTGACCAGCCCCTTGCTCCCGCGCATCCATCCGGACAAGAATCCGACGGCCGGTGGAACGGGAGACGGCTCGGCCGCGGGTTTCGTCTCGTCTCGTTTCTCCGCGGCCGCCGCACTGATCGTCGCGTCCACGCCCATCGTCTCTTCGAGCTCTTCGATGAGCCAATCGAGGACCGCGGCCTTCGTGAGCTCGAGTTCCTCGGGGGTGAGGGATTGCTCCAGCTCGCCGACGAGGAGGTCGTCGACCAAGATGTCCAGTTCAGGAGCCCCGGCCGCGGACCGCTTCACCGCCGGTTCCGGGGGCGCGCCTGCCAGACGGGCGCCGCACGAGGGACACAGCGCCACATTCCCCGGGACCGTGGAGCCGCAACTCGGACACGTGGTTTCGGCCTCGGAGATGAGA
>DASWGO010000171.1:0-1553 GCA_036393695.1 Thermoplasmata archaeon | reverse complement strand
CGATCGCCTCCAAAGTCGACGGCGCGATGCGGCCTTCCAGATGTTCCGCGAAGATCAGCACGTCGCCCGCCATCGACTCACCTCCGCGCGAAGCCTTTGTCCCGCAAGAGCTGCGCGAGTCTCTTCGCCTGTTCCTCGACGGTCCCGGTGATCATCTCCGCGTGGCCCTTCGCGGCGGGTGGCGATAGCCCGCGGACGCCGAACGCGTATGGAAGGGAGACGGCATCCCATGAGGTTAAGCCGAGGGCCGCGGGGGAAATCTCTTTGATCGGCTGGCGGGCCGCCTTCATGATCGCGGGGAGCGGCGCGTATCGCGGCGTGTTCGCGCCGAATTGAATCGTGAGGACGGCGGGGAGAGCGATCGAGTAGATTCGCTGCAGTCCGCCTTCCAGTTCACACGCGACCTCGAGCCCGCCGGCCTTCGACTCGACACGCGTCACGACGCTCGCATGGGCGAGGCCGAGGATCCCTGCGATGAGTCCCCCGGTCGCCGAGTTCACGAGGTCGTCCGACTGCACGCCGGTCAACACGAGGTCGTGGGGCAGCGTGCGAATCGCCGCCGCGAGGAGACGCGCGACCTTGCCGACGTCGTACGCCGCTGCCTCGTCGAACGTAATCCGCGTGACCTCGTCGGCCCCTTTCGCGAGCGCCTCGCGAAGCATCTGCTCCGTGCGTTTCGGGCCCGCCGTCAACGCGATGACCCGGCCCCCGGATTTCTCTTTGAGGCGTACCGCTTCCTCGAGCGCATACTCGTCCGCGCCGTTCAGCTTGTAGTTCAGCGCGTCGCGCTTGATGTCTTTCCCGTCCGGCGCAATCTGGAACTGCAGGTCCGGGTTGGGGATCTGCTTCAAACACACGACGATGTTCAGGGGCACGGCGCGCGGCCGTAGAAGAGGACGCTATTTAATCGTGTCGTGCGATTCGAGTCGGCGATGGTCGACACGCCCTGGCGGTCGCTTCTTCCACCGGACCGCGGACGCGAGTATCTGGCCCTGCTCTCGTACCTCCCGCTGAAGGGATTTCGCAAGATGCTGACGCTCCAGCGGCAGAGCGGCAGGATCCACGCGCAGTTGGCATCGACCCCCGGTCTCGTCGGATATTCGTTCCGCGCGAAGCTGATGAGCCATCGCTTCTGGACCCTCTCCATCTGGGAAGACGAGCGGGCGCTGATGGCCTTCGTCGGGAAAGATCCGCACCGCGCCACGATGGGCATCCTCCAGCCGTACATGGCCGAGACCGCGTTCACGCGATGGACGATCCGCGGTTCCGACGTCCCGCCTTCGTGGGACGACGCGATGCAGCGAGCCGACGCGACGTTGACGAAATGAAAGACCGGCAGGCCGTCGGGCCTGCCTTCGTGTGCCTATGGGAAAATCCCACGCCACTTGTACGCTTCGACGACGCGGGCAATGGCCACCATGTACGCCGCCTGGCGCATGTCGACCTTCTTCGCTTCTCGCATGTCCCAGACCCGGTTGAAGGCGCTCACCATGATGCCTTCGAGCTTCTCATCGACATCTTTTTTCGTCCAGAAGAATTCGGACAGGTTCTGC
>DASWGO010000170.1:0-1642 GCA_036393695.1 Thermoplasmata archaeon | reverse complement strand
ACGAACGTCTCGAGACAGGTCTCGGAACAGAAGTAGTACTTGCGGCCGCGGACGACCGCCGTGAGGTGCGTGCCTTCGTCCACGTACATGCCGCACACTGGGTCTGTCGCCATCGTGTCCCGGGGTCTAACGTGACGGCCTTCCATCCCGTTTGGGGTTTACAAATGTAAAGCCAGCAAGGCAACAGCCGGTCCTGGGCAAAGCTTCAAACTTGACCGGCGCCTGGTCAGACCGTGGATCTCGATTCGCTTGACATTCGGATTCTGAAAGCGCTGCAGCAAGACGCGCGGCTGTCATTCAGAGAGCTCAGCCGCCAGACGCGGGCGAGCGTGCCGACCGTGAGCACACACGTCCGCCGGCTCGAACGGCTCGGAGTCCTGCGGGGCTATCGCGCGGACATCGACCCGTTGCAACTCGGGGAGACGTCAGTGTTCCTTGTTGTCGAGGCCGCGGCCGGCCAGACGGGGAGGGTTGCCTCCGCGATCGCGAACCTTCCGGAGGTTCGCCGGACCGTGGAGACCCGGGAAGGCCGAATCGTCGCGGAGGCGATCCTGCTACGGGAAAACGAGGCGGCCCGGTTCCTCCGAAGGGTAGGGAAGCTCCGGGGAGTCGTGGCGTACGAGCACCACGTCGCGAGTGGCCGTGTGAAGGACGAGCCCCGCGCGCACGTTGCGCATGGCGCTCAGGTGCTCGTGGCTTGTTTCGAATGCGGCAAGACCATCGAGGGCGCACCGGTCATCCGCCGGCTGGACGGCCGGGAACACTACTTCTGTTGCCTAACCTGTGAGGCCCAGTTCGTGGATCGCTATCGCCGTCTGAAAGCGGCGATCTAAACGCGGCATCCGCGTCGGTTGCGCCAGCGTGTCGAGCGCGTCGCGAGGACGCGGACTATCTCAGCGATACATCTCGCTCGGGATCGGCTCCGGCGCGACGACGGCCGCGGCCTGCTGTTTCAACTTCGACAGATGGTCTTCGAGCGCCTTCGCCTGCGCCTGAAGCGGCTTCAGGTCGATCTCGATCTCCGGCAACAGGAGGTCCAGCGTGTGGACGAGGGCGACGGCCGCGCGGGCGTCCGGGATGTCGGTGCGGGCTTCCGCCAGGAGGGCGACGACGTCGACGTTGCGCCACCGACCCTCGTTCAGAAGGACACCCGTCACGCCGGTGATCATGCCCGACTCGAGCTGCTGAATACCGCGCTTCTCGAGTTCGGACCGCGCGCGGTCCGAGCTGCCAATGCCCCAAACGAGAGGTTCCGCCGGGATCGGCGCATCCGGTTCCGCGGGCAAACCCTCGAGCGGGACGATCCAACGGCATTGGTGGTCCTTGGCCCACTTCAGGAGCGCATACGCCACGGGACGGTGGGTGTACATCGGCAGCGGCATCTCGCAGATGAAAATCGCGATCTTAGGATCCTTGGACGCGTACACGCGGGCGGGGAACTTCGGCTTCTTCGCGTAGACCATTGAGAGGGATGGAAAGTCGGGGGATTCGAGGGCCGTGACCTGGTCGACTTTCAGGTTCGTGATCATGTACGTCGCGGTGATCGTGCTCACGAGCCCGATGCTCGGGAACGCCGCGACGACGGTGCCGCCCTTCAGGTCGACCTCTTTCAACGTTCGAACTTCCACGTCGGCCATGGAAC
>DASWGO010000169.1:0-10352 GCA_036393695.1 Thermoplasmata archaeon | reverse complement strand
TCGTCGTCCTCCGAGAGGAAGTGGTCGATGTACGGGCATTCGAGCGTCAAGAACATGCGGCAGTGGACGCAGTGGCCATCATCGTCAGGCGGCGAGAGCGCAGAGCTGAACTCGTAGCAGGGCATCGGTTCGGAGAACTCGGAGGGATCCATTGGATCGTCCACCGGTCTCTCCGGCATTTCAGTGGGGCACCGCCGCCGGGCCCGTCTTGTCCGGCGTGATCTTCGGGACCAGCGCCACGAGTTTGCTGATGAGCCCGGACTTCTTCGGACCCACGAGCGCCTCCTCGAGGACCTCGCTCAGCGTGTCCACCGGGATGATCTCGATTTTCCCCTGGTAGCGATCCTCCAGGAGGACATCCTTCATGTTCGCGCGGGGAATCACGACTTTCAGAAGGCCGAGCTCCGCCGCGGCCTCGATCTTCGCGGTCACGCCGCCGACGGGGAGGACCTGTCCACGGACGCTGAGGGAGCCGGTCATCGCCACGGTCTGGTTGACCGGTACCTCTTCCAAGGCGCTGATGACGGCCGTCGCCACCGAGATGGATGCGCTGTCGCCTTCGGTGCCTTCCCGGGAGCCGACGAACTGGACATGGATGTCGTGATTCGAGATGTCCTCGCCCGTGTACTTCTTGATCAGCGCGGCGACGTTCTCGACGGCCTCCTTCGCGATTTCTCCGAGGCGGCCCGTCGCGATAATGCGGCCTCCCTGTTTCGCCTGAGCGGGAGTGACTTCCGCGGCGATCGGCAGCACGATGCCGCTGAACTCCGCGATCGAGTTGTCGCCGACCAGGACCGCGAGGCCATTGACCATGCCAACGATGGCGCCTTCCGTGATGAACGTCTGATATTCCTTGCCCCGCTCGATCATCCGGTCCGCGACTTGCTGTTCGAGAGACCGCGCGATCCGCTTCGCATTCACGACGTGCTTCGCCGTGACGAGAGGCGTCGCCTCTTCCTGCGCGATGTCCCCGGCCACTCGGATGAGACCGCCGAGTTCGCGCAGTCGCAGCGTCAGTTGACCGCGGCGGCCGGCCCTCCGCTGCGCCTCCCGCAGGATCTCGAGGACCGCGGAGCGATCGAAGTGCGGAATCTTCCGGTCTTTTGCGACCTCTTGGGCGACGAACCGAACGAGCTTGAGCCGATTCTCTTCCGAATCGGGCATCGTGCTCTTCATATAAATCTCGTAACCGTACCCGCGGATCCGCGAGCGCAGCGCCGGATGCATCCCTTGCACCGCGTCAAGGTTCCCCGCGGCGACGAGGATGAAGTCGCATGGAACGGCTTCGGTCTTGACCATGGCCCCGGAGGACCGCTCGCTCTGGCCGACGATCGAGAATTTCTTCTCCTGCATCGCCGTCAGGAGGCTCTGCTGGCTCTCCATCCGGAGCACGTTGATCTCGTCGACGAACAGGACGCCCTTGTGGGCCTTGTGAATCGCGCCAGACTCGACGCGCTCATGCGCGGGCGTCTCGAGCCCGCCGCTCTGGAACGGATCGTGCTTCACGTCCCCGAGGAGTGCACCCGCATGGCTGCCCGTCGCATCGACGAACGGGGGCATCTCGTCGGGCGTGTGACTCACGAGGAGCTTGGGGACCATCAGGTTCTCTTGCCGGTGTCCCGTGTATCGCGTCGCGATGTAGATGATCGCCGCGACGAGGATTCCGAACAGGATGATGTTCGGCGCGTCGGGACGGAACTCCGGGGTCGGGGATCCCCACTGGTACGAGAGGATCACGCTCAGCCCAATGATGAAGAAGACGATCGTCATGACCATCGAGGCTTTCTGCTCCCGGCGTTGCATCGCCTCCGCCTTCTGTGCATTGACGATTTCGCGGCCCTTCCCGGCGGGCACGACGCGAATCTTCGGCTCGTTCGGGTCCTCCGGATTGTGGTAGACGATGATGTCCTGGAGGTCGTCCCGGGGGAGCATTTCCGTCATCGACCGGGCGAGCATCGACTTCCCGGTGCCCGGGTCGCCGATCAACATCACATGCCGCTTCTGCTCGGAGGCTTTGCGGATCACTTCGACGGCTCGCTCTTGACCGATCACTTGATCGACGAGCCGCTCGGGGATCTTCACCTCCGCCGTGGAGTGGAAATCGACCTTGTTAATCCACGTGTCCACAGGGGGGAGTTCTTCCGGGGCTCCCGCCGTCTCCACCATCTTCTGACCGGGCCCTCGCTTGGGTCGCATTCGAATACACGAGCCCTCTACTTAAACACTTCTCGGACGTTACCGAGGTCGAGTTGGCGAAAATCGCACACTGTGCGATGCGAATTCTCGCGGCTCGAGTGTTCGCGGCGTGGCAAACGTTCACCTTGTCCTGTCCTACGCGAGGCCAGTTTCTCCATATATTCTTGAAGGAAAGGCGATTGGGGCGACAGCGATCGCAGTCGCGGGCGGTTCGTGAACAGGACGCTATGCCGCGCGCTTCGCAATCATCTGAGCGAGCTTCGCGAACGCGATCTCCACATTCTCGCCCGTCTTCGCGGACGTGAACAAGAACGGTGCATCGTGCGAATCCGCTGCGCTCTGGACGTCGGCCTTCGTGACGGTCATTTGGTTCTTCAGGTCCGCTTTGTTCGCAAGGAATTCGATTGGGACGTTCCCCGTGACCTTGATCACCGCCGCGACCCAGTCCTCCAAGTCGTCAAGCGTCTCCTTTCGGGTGACATCGCAGACGGCCAGGACGCCTTGGGCCCCGTGGAAGTACGCCTCTTTCAACAACTCTCGGAAACCCTTCTCGCCCATGATGTCCCAGATCGTCATGTCGACGTCCATGCCTCCGTTCGGGCCGTCGACCTTGATCTCTTTCTTCGAGACCTTCGCCCCGAGGGTGGAGATGTATCGGTCGTCGAATTGGTCCTGAATGAACCTGCGGATCAGACAGGTCTTGCCGACCGCGCCCTCCCCGACGAGGCAGACCTTGACTTTCATCTTTTGGCGGTCCATCGAAATCCCTCGAGACGGTTCGTCGCTCGCACACGTCTCAGGTTATAAAGGCGTTGCCCATCGGTTATCTATCGAGATAATGGCGATCCCCACCGTGGCCAAAGTCGAGATGGGTCACTCGTTGCCGCGGTGTCCGATGGCGTCGCCGAGGGCGCGGAACGCCTCGTTCACGCCGGCACCGGTTTTCGCGGACGCGAGGAATTGCGGCGCGCTGTGGATTGATCCCATCCGGGCGAGCTCTTCTTGACTCACGACGAGTCGCTCGGTCAGGTCCATCTTGTTCCCGAGGAACACCATCGGGACGTTGCCGACCTGCTTGCGAATCATCTGGACCCAGTTGTTCAGGTCGTAGAACGTGTCCTTGCGCGTGAGGTCGCAGACCGCGATGACGCCCTGGGATCCCTCGAAATACGCATCGCGGAGGAGGGCCCGGAATCCTTTCTCGCCCATGATGTCCCACACCATCATGTCGAGCGTCGCCGGGGCGCCCTTCCAGACGACGTCAACCGACTTCTTGGTGACCTTCGTGCCGACGGTCGCGATGTAGCGGTCGTCGAACTGGTCCTGGACGAACCGCTTGATGAGCGAGGTCTTCCCGACCGCGACATCCCCGACGAGGCAGACCTTGGCCTTGACGTGCTTCTGGCCGGCCATCGTCGACGTCGCCATCATGCGCCACCCATCGACCGCGGTCTTATGTACCGTGAGGACGCGAGTATCGCCCCTGATAATTCTTACTCTTCAGGGAGCACTTTCCGCGCGTACCTCTCCTTGGCGACGCGCTCCGCGAGGGACTGGAACGCATTCTCGACGTTGACGCCGGCCTTCGCCGACGTGAAGTGGAACGGGCTGTCGTAGGCCCGCGCGGCCTGGACCATGTCGTCCTCGCTGATCTGGATCTGGTCCTTCAGGTCGATCTTGTTTCCGAGGAACTCGATCGGGATCTTTCCGGTCACGCTGTAGACGCCCTCGATCCAGTCGTCGAGGTCTTCGAGGGTCTTCCTCCGGGTGACGTCGCACACCGCGAGGATGCCGCGCGCTCCATAGAAGTACGCTTCCTTGAGCAGCTCGCGGAAGCCTTTCTGCCCCATGATGTCCCAGATCGTCATGTCGATCTTGAGCTCCCCCGACCCGTCTGGCGACGAGGAAGTGAGCTCCTTTTTGGAGACCTTCGTCCCGAGCGTCTGGATGTACTTGTCGTCGAAGTTCTCCAGCACGAATCGGCGGATGAGAGAGGTCTTGCCAACCGCGGCCTCGCCGACGAGGCAAACTTTCACTTTCATCCGCCTGACTTCCATGAAGAACCGCCCAGCGACGTGGCATAGCCTGCAAAGCCCGCTTAAAAGTTATGGGAGTGTTATCACCGCCGATACATGCGGCCGTGCAGTCGAGCGCGGGAACTCGGTTTCATGCAGGCGGCCGGAAAGGAGAAGGGTTTTGTATTTTCTCCGTGATATACGGGGACGAAGGCGCGGCGAATGTGCGACGAATACTACGACGCGCGGATGAAAGCGTTCTGGCGGGCGCTCGCGGAAGCGGACGAACAGGAACTCGACGAGAAAGAAGACGAGCCGATCGTCCAGCCGCTCGTCCTCGAGATCGCCGAGCCGCAGAAATCGAAGCCGAAGACGCTCGTCCGTTGAACCGGTCGAGCGAGACGCCGGCGCACGAGTTTCCCAGGAGGCGAAGCCCTCCCGCTCCAAAGAATTATATACGCCCCCTCCATAGGGACGGCCCAGCGCGTCGACCAGACGCTCCCGGGCAATCCCGCCGTGGATCCCGGAAATGCGGGCCCGATCCTTCTGGCCTTGCAGGCAGCGTCACGGTGTCGCGACCGAACGCCCGCGGCTCATCGTACGCGAAGAGAGACCACTCTCTGCGGAGGAGTGGCGAATGCCGAAGGAACACCGACCGAGACACGGATCGATGGGCTTTTCGCCCCGCAAGCGGAGCGAGAGCCCGATTCCGCATTTCTCGAGTTGGCCGGACGTGGACGGCGGCACGCCAAGGCTCCAAGGCTTCGCGGGCTACAAGGCCGGCATGACCCACGCGATCGTCGTCGACTACCGACCCACGTCGACGACGTCGGGCCAAGAAGTCCAAGTCCCCGTCACAGTCGTCGAGGTCCCTCCGATGCGGGTCGCCGCGGTTCGGTTGTATCGTCGCGTGCCGGAAGGGCTGAAGACGGCCGCGGAGGTATGGGCGCCGCAGCTGGAGAGAGAGCTGCGACGCGTCTTCCCGATTCCGAAAGACTACGACGCCGAGGAGGCGTGGACGAAGGTCGACCCGGCCCACGTCGACGAGGTGCGTGTGATCACGTACACGCAGCCGTCGCTCGTGACCGGCGTCCCGAAGAAGAAGCCGGATCTCATGGAAAATCGCGTTGGCGGCGGATCGATCGAAGACCGAATCCAGTACGCGCGCGGTCTCCTGGGGAAAGAGATCCCCGTCACCGAATTCTGTCGCGAAGGTTCCATGGTGGACGTCGCCGCGATCACGAAAGGGAAAGGATGGCAAGGCCACCACACCCGCTGGGGCACGCGCCTCCTGAGTCACAAGAACTCGAAGCACCGAAGAAACATCGGCACGCTCGGGAACTTCCAGCCCGGATACGTCCGCCCGACCGTGCCGCAGGGCGGCCAGTTCGGGTATCATCAGCGGACGGAGTACAACAAGCGCATCCTGAAGATCGGCGACAAGGCGGAAGAGGTCACGCCGGACGGCGGCTTCCTCCACTACGGGAATCTCCGGAATCCGTACGTGCTCCTGCACGGTTCGATTCCCGGGCCGACGAAACGCCTCATCCGGTTCCGCGACGCGGCTCGCGGCGGGTACGTGAAGCTCGAGAAGGCTCCGGATCTAACGTACATCTCCCGCGAATCGAAGCAGGGGGTCTGACGTCGGTGGCGGATCCCAAGGACAAGAAGACTGCGGGATCCGCCGAGGCGGAACCCGCACCGAAGCGCCGTCGACGGGCTCCGAAGCCCGCGAAGGCCGCGAAGGCTCCGAAGGCCGCCACGGAGAAGGAGAAGAAACGAGAAACGCCCCCGGTGAAGGCCGGTCAGGTGCACGTGTACTCTCTCGATGGCGACGTCACCAAGACGATCGACCTTCCGACCGTGTTCCGTTCCGACATCCGGCTCGACCTGATTCGACGTGCGGTGACGGCATTTCAGGCCAATCGACGACAGGCGTACGGCCCGGGGATCGGGGCCGGGATGCGCCATTCCGTCCGATGGTCGGGCAAGGGACATGGCGTATCGCGGGTTCCGCGCCTCCGGGGCACGATGACCGGAGCGCAGGCGCCGGGGACCGTCGGCGGGCGTCGTGCTCATCCGCCGAGGCCCGACACGGTGTGGGCCAAGAAGGTCAACGAGCATGAGCGGCGGCTCGCCCGCAATGCGGCGCTTGCCGCCCTGAAGGATCCCCGGATGGTCGCTTCGCGGGGACACCGGTTCCCGGAGGACATCACGCTCCCTGTCGTGATCGAGGACGGCATCGAGACGCTCACCCCGGACAGCGGCGCGACTCGCGAGGGGCTGAAAATCCTTGATCAGCTTGGGCTCATGCCCGACGTGGAACGCGCGAAAGACGGACGACACATCCGTGCCGGGCGCGGGAAAATGCGCGGCCGGCGGTATCGACAGCCGCGGAGCGTCCTCGTCGTCGTGAAGGAGGCCCGCACCGTTCGCCGGCTCCTGGGAAATCTCCCCGGCGTCGAGGTCATCACTCCGGCGGCGTTGAACGCGGAGGTCCTCGCACCCGGAGGCGATCCGGGCCGGCTCACCGTCTTCAGCGAAGGAGCGCTCGAGGTGCTCAGGAGTTGGCCACCGTGAAGCCCCACGAGATCCTCATCCATCCGTACGTCACAGAGAAGACGCTCAACATGCTCCAGGGCACGCCCGCGCAGAACCTGAAAGACGGCAATCGCCTCGAATTCCTCGTCCGCCGAGAAGCCACGCGGACCCAGGTCAAGACGGCGTTCGAGGACCTGTTCCAGGTGAAAGTCGCGAAGGTCAACACATTCGTCCGCAAGGACGGGAAACACGCGATCATCAAACTGAAACCGGGCTTTTCTGCGGAAGAGATCGGCATGCGGATCGGGGTGTTCTGATGGGGAAGAATCTGCGTTCCCAGAGGCGCGGCCGCGGCACGTCGCCGACCTACCGGTCCCCGAGCCACCGCCATCCGGGCCCCGTCGCCCATCCGCATCTTCGCGGTGCGGGCGTTGTCACGGACATTTTCCAGGCGCCCGGGCACACGGCGCCGCTCGCGCGCGTTCGCTTCGACGGTGAAGAGGTCCTCATGATCGCCTGCGACGGGCTCTCGATCGGTCAGGCGGTCACGCACGGCATGCCGAACGTGGACCGAGGGAACACGTTGCCCCTCCGCGAGATTCCGGAAGGCACGCTCGTCTACAACATCGAAGCGATGCCCGGGGACGGAGGGAAGTTCGTCCGCGCCGCCGGGACGCAGGCCGTCGTCGTCAGCCAAGGCGAACGCACCGTCGTCCAGCTGCCCTCAGGGCAGTTCCATACTTTTCATCCGGATTGCCGCGCGACGATCGGCGCGGTCGCGGGCGCGGGCCGCGGAGACAAGCCCTTCACGAAGGCGGGCAAGAAATATTTCTCGTACCGCTCGTTCAGCAAGGCCGTCTTCAACGTCCGCGGCGTGGCGATGAACCCCGTGGACCATCCGCATGGGGGCGGGTCCCACCAGCACGTCGGGAAACCGTCGACCGTCGGCTATGACGCTCCTCCGGGCCGGAAGGTCGGCCGGATGTCCCCGAAGCCGAAGCGGCTCAAAGCGAAGCGGCGGAGGTCCTGACGATGGCGAAGAAGCAGATGGGTGGGCTGGCGAAAGCCGCGAGACGGAAGCTGCGGAAGCGCGCGGGCTTAGTCGAGACGCGGCGCAAGAAGGAGTTCACGTACCGCGGTTACACGCTCGACGAGATGAAGGCGATGACCCTCGAAGAGATCATCGAGCTCTTGCCGGCGCGGCCCCGGCGCTCGTTCATGCGCGGCATCGATGAGGAGCGCCTCACGTTCGTCGAGAAGGTCCGCGCGAACGGAACCGAGGAGGCCGTGCGCACGCATTGCCGCGACGTCCCGATTCTCCCGGACTTCATCGGAAAGAAGGTCGCGATCCACAACGGGAAAGAATTCGTGACGGTCGAGATTAGGGCGGAGATGATTGGGCACTACGTCGGCGAGTTCGCGATGACGCGCAAGCCGGTCACGCACAGTGGACCGGGCGTCGGCGCGACGCGATCGTCGAAGTTCATGCCGCTCAAGTGAGGGGTCGGATGACGAAGTTCGGGTACACGGTCGAATACAAGATCGAGACGATGGCCCGAGCATACGGCCGGGAGCTCCCGCTTGCATGGAAGAAGTCCGTCGAGCTCGCCCGCCAGCTCCGCGGCAAGACGGTCGACCACGCGCGCGAATACCTCGAGAAGGTCATCGCATTGAAGCAGCCCGTGCCGATGAAGAAGTACAACCGGTGGGTCGCGCACAAGTCCGGTGTCGGGCCGGCCCGCTATCCGGTGAAGGCAGCGAAGGCGTTCCTCAAGATCCTCGAGAGCGCGGTCGCGAACGCGGAGTTCACCGGGAAAGAGGATCCCGATGCCATGATCATCCGCGTGATCAACGCTCATAAGGGCGCGACGACGAAAGGCTTCCGTCCTCGGGCGTACGGCCGCAGCGGTCCATGGAACCAGGACACCGTGAACCTTGAGATTGTCTTGGAAGAGGTGACGTGAGATGCCGGCGGAAGCGAAGGTCAACCGAAAGGACAAGCGGATCATCGTGGAGAACGTCCGTCGCGTCCTCCTGAAGGAATACCTGATGAATGAGACTCGGCGCGCCGGCTTCGGCGGGCTCGACATTCAACGGACGCCGATGGGGACGCGGGTCACACTCCTCGCGGAACGTCCGGGGCTCGTGATCGGCCGGAAAGGCGGCGCGATCAAGGCCCTCACGGAGGCGGTCGAGCAAAAGTTCCGGTTCGATAACCCGCAGATCGAGGTGCAGGAAGTCGCCAGCCCTGCGCTGAACGCGCAGATCATGGCCGAGAAGCTCGCCAACGCCCTCGAACGAGGGTGGCATTTCCGACGGGCAGGCCACTCGACCGTGCGGCGGATCATGGAGGCCGGCGCGAAGGGTTGCCTCGTCGTGGTCGCGGGCAAGCTCACCGGGCAGCGGCATCGCACGGAGAAGTTCAAGGCGGGCCACATCAAGTACTGCGGCGAGCCTCGGAACCTCTGGATGGGCCTCGGGTTCGCGTCCGCGAAACTGAAGCCGGGCGTCATCGGCGTGACGGTCGAGATCATGGACCCGCGGGCGAAGCTGCCCGACGAGATCGAGATCAAGAAGCCGACCCCCGAATACCTCGCCGCCGCGGCGGCCGCTGCTGCGGCCGAACCGATTCCCGCGCTGGAGCCGATGGTCGAGATGGCGGCCGTTGGCGGACCTGGGGTGGAGGGAGAGTCGGTCGAAGAGCCCGAACCTCTGATCATCCCGGAAGAGCCCGATCCGACAAAGAAGATCAAGAAGAGCAAGGTCGCGACCAAGCGGCTGAAGAAGGTCGCCAAGCAGGTGAGCGAGCTCGGCGTCGACGCCGACGTGGAAACGGGAGGAGGCGACGAGACGTAATGCCATTGCTCCGGACGAAGGAGATCCGCGCGATGGACGCGGAGACGATCGCGAAGAAGCTCACGGAGCTTCGGGACGAGCTGATGCACGAGCGAGGCGTGGCCGCGATGGGCGGCGCACCGCCGAACCCGGGGAAGATCCGGGCGCTCCGGAAGAACATCGCCCGCATCCTCACGATCATGCGCGAGGAAGAACTCGCGGGAGGGGCCGCGGCCCCGCGGAAAGCCGCTCCCGCGAAGGCCGCTCCATCGGGGGAGGAGACGTAATGGCGAACCTCCGGAAGCACGAGTTGATCGGGCTGCGCGTGGAGGTCGTCGACGCGACCGACCCGAGCCAGGAGCATGTCCGCGGCCGCGTCGTCGATGAGACCCGCAACATGCTCGTGGTCGACGTGCAAGGAGAGGAAAAGCGAATCCCGAAGCACGGCAGCCGCTTCCGTTTCGATGTCCCCGGTGGTTTCGAAGTCGATGGAGACGAGATTCGCTTTCGACCCGAAGATCGCGTGAAGAAAGCCCGGTGAATCGAATGGCGGAGAAGAAAGCGCAGAAGAAACCGGTCACGACGGCCGCCGCGGCGAAACCGATTGGCTCGGCCGCGAGAGATGTCGGGATCGATGTCCCCGTGCCGGAGAAGTCGTGCACGGATGCGAAGTGCCCGTTCCACGGTCGCCTGTCCGTTCGCGGTCAGACGCTTGAAGGTGTCGTCGTATCGACCCGCATGCAGAACACGGTCGTCATCGAGCGC